>JAFYOL010000030.1 GCA_017560205.1 Erysipelotrichaceae bacterium
GGCTGCCATGACCACGAACATCATCACCATGATGAACATTGTGAATGTGGTTGCCATGGGCATCACCATCATCATGCAGATGAAGTGTTCACTAGTGTTGGTTTTGAGACAATTCGTAAATTCTCTAAGGAAGAGCTGGAACAACTTCTTTCTCATCTGGATGAACACATTCTGCGTGCTAAAGGAATTGTTCAGAATGTTGAAGGTGGATGGCTGTTCTTTGACTATGTGCCAGGGGATAGTGATGTGCGTGAAGGTACCGCAAGTTATACTGGTCTGATTACTGTGATTGGATCAAAAGTGAATGAAGCTGAAATCAAGGCTTTGTTTGGAGTTTAATATGAGAAATGAACCAATTTTAATTTATGGTTTTACTGGATTTCTGGATTCAGGGAAAACAACGTTTATTAAAGATACTTTAGAAGATCCTGATTTTTCTGCAGATGGTCTGTCTACCTTGATTTTGATGATTGAAGAGGGTGAAGAAGAGTTGTCTGCATCTTTCCTAGAGGAACATGATGCTGCAATGGAAGTATTCAATTCAGTGACAGAGCTGACCAATGAAAAGATTCAGGAACTGGTGGATTACTACAATCCTGGTCAGATTATCATTGAGTTCAATGGCATGGAGCCGATTACTGAACTGGTGACTCGTCCTGATCTGCCGGAATGTGTGGCTTTTGTCCAGATTCTGACAACCATTGATGCGACAACATTTGGTTTGTATGTAGCTAATATGCGTTCACTGGTGTATGAACAGTGTCGTTTCTCTGATTTGATTGTGTTTAATCGTTGTGATGAAACAAGCAGAAAATCATTTTTAAGAGGGAATGTGAAAGCTATCAATACACAGGCTCAGATTGTTTATGAAGACATTTATGGCAATGTGAATCAGTTAATGGAAGATGATCTGCCATTTGATTTTGATGCTGAAGTGATTGAAATCAAGGATGAAGATTATGGTCTGTGGTATATGGACTGTGCAGAAAATCCTGCTAAATATGATGAAAAGAAAATCTGTCTGAAGGGAATGTATTGTGAAGAGATTCCTCATCTTGAACAGACGATTATTTTAGGCAGACAGGCGATGGTGTGCTGTGAAGATGATACCAGCATGATTTCATTGACTGTAACAGGCATCAGAAAAAGTGAAGTCAAGATTGGTGACTGGCTGACTGTAGAGGGTACTTTACGTTATCTTCAGGATGGGGATCAGGAGACCGTTGTACTGTATGCTTCTGGTTTATGGCGTTCGGAAGAACCAAAAGATCCATATGTATCATTTAGTTAAGTTCATGAGAAATCATGAACTTTTTCTTTGAAAAAAAAAGGATGAATTTAACATAAAGTAAAGCGTTTTCAAAAAGCGCAATTTTTGCAATGTCTGAAACAATTTATTCAATCAATGTGTTTCTAAGAATCAGGTATAATTGATGTAACGGTATTTATGGAGGAGACATAATTATGGAAATGACACTTAGATGGTATGGTACTGGACATGATACAGTAACGCTGAA
>JAFYOL010000031.1 GCA_017560205.1 Erysipelotrichaceae bacterium
CCAAAAGAATTTGGTCAAACCCCAAAAGTTGACCCCAAAAGATTAGACCCCAAGAAAAATTGGATACCCTTTATTAAGTGAAAAGCGCTGAAACAGCGCTTTTCTTATGGTTTCTTATTCGTGTATTTCTTCACAAAATCAAAACGTCAAAATACGATAAAATAACTATATTTTTTCATACTTTGTGAGCAAAAAGGATGTTTTAACAAGTGAATTCGTGCTAAAATGAAAATACCAATTAAACAAAGTAAGGAGGTTTTTTATGGGTTACTTTGAAGGTAAAACAGTGATTGTGACAGGTGGAGGAAGAGCAGTATTGAGCGATGGCCGTTGTGGTTCAATCGGCTATGGTATTGCAACAGCTTTTGCGAAAGAAGGTGCAAACCTTGTCTTGACTGGACGCAACATGAAAAAGCTGACAGATGCTAAAGAAGAGCTGGAAAGATTGTATGGTGTAAAGGTTCTGGCGCTTCAGGGTGATGTCAGTGCAGGACAGGACAATGAAGCTGTCGTACAGAATGTTATCAATCAGGCAGTCGAAAGATTTGGTGATATTCATGTGTTGATCAACAATGCGCAGGCATCTGCATCCGGTGTTACACTAGCAGACCACACAACAGCACAGTTTGACCTGGCTATGTATTCTGGACTTTATGCAACATTCTATTACATGAAAGCATGTTACCCGCATCTGAAAAAGACTAAGGGTAGTGTCATCAACTTTGCATCAGGTGCTGGACTTTTCGGTAACTTTGGACAGAGCGCTTATGCAGCTGCAAAAGAAGGTATTCGTGGTATGAGCCGTGTTGCTGCAACTGAATGGGGTAAAGATGGTATCAATGTCAATATCGTTGCGCCGCTGGCATGGACTGCACAGCTTGAAAATTGGGCAAATGCATATCCTGAAGCATTCAAGGCTAATGTCAAGATGCCTCCTATGGGATACTATGGCGATGTAGAACAGGATATTGGACGTGCATGCGTTGCGCTTGCTTCTCCAGATATGAAATACCTCAGTGGTGAAACACTCACTCTTGAAGGTGGCATGGGTCTTAGACCATAAATAATAAAATCAGGTGGTAAACAAGTTGTTTACCACTTTTTTTATATGATATTTTATATGGATTATTCAAAAATTCATTATAAATCTAGGATTTTAGTAAAGATTGATACATTTCTTATGTGAAATTCTTGTCATTTGGACAAAAATGGAATAAAATGATAGAACAGATTGGATCGCGCTCAGTCTGTCCCTAAAGGATAGGGAATTATTTTAATGTCAAAAGGGAGGAAAGACTTAAGATGAAAAAGTTTTTGACATTGGCATTGGCTGTACTGATGATGATCAGCATGGCTGCATGCTCAACACCTACAGTTGACGAAACACCAAAGACTCAGGACACTTCAATTTCTGGTACATTTACTGGATCTTCTGCAGGTATGCAGGGTACTGTAACTGTTGAAATGACTGTTGAAGCTGGTCAGATCACTAACGTTGCTGTAGTAGAAAGCAAGGAAAGTGCACACGTTACTGACGTAGCAATCGCACGTATTCCTGCACAGATGGTTGAATACCAGACAACTGAAGTTGACGTTGTAACTGGTGCAACTCTGACAAGTAATGCTCTGATGCGCGCTGCTGCAGCTGCTGCAAAAGAAGCAGGACTTGATGAAACAATTCTGAAGGCAAATGCACATCATGCAGTTGCTGGAGAAGCTGAAACTTGGGAAACTGATGTCCTGGTTGTTGGTGGAGGCGGAGCAGGGTTCTCTTCTGCAATCGCAGCTGCTCAGCAGGGTGCAAAGGTTATCCTGATTGAAAAGAGCTCATTCTTCGGTGGAAACACTTACATGGCTGGTGGGGCTTTCAACGCTGTTGACCCTGAAGCTCAGCTGACAAAAGTAATGACAGTTGCTGAAAAGAACACTCTGGACGGCTATCTGGCACTGACTAATGAAGACGAAGCTCTGCACTTCGACCTGTTCCCTGAATGGATTCCTGTTCTGGATGGTCTGAAGGCTGACATCACTGCTCACTTTGATGCATATGCTGGCAAGACTGCAGGTACAGATATGCCTGGATTCGACAGCATTAACCTGCACATGTGGCACATTTACACAGGTGGTCTGCGTCAGATGTCTGATGGCAGATGGATCTGCTCTAACATCGATCTGGCTCGTACACTGGCTGAAAACGCTCTGGATGCTTACAACTGGGCTGGTTCAATTGGTGTAACTACTGCTTCTGGTGCTGGTGCTTCATTGTCTACAGTACTGGGTGCTATGTGGCCTCGTACACATTCTTACTCAGCAGGTGCTCCACTGGTAGACGCTATGAAGGCTGCTGCTGATAAGGAAGGCGTAACTTACTACAGTGAAATCGCTGCTAAGTCTCTGATCGTTGAAAACGGTGTTGTAGTTGGTGCTGAATGTGAAAAGGTTGACGGTACTAAGGTAACTGTTAAGACAACTAACGGTGTAATCCTGGCTTCTGGTGGTTACTGCGCTAACCCTGCAATGGTTAAGGAATACGATGAATACTGGGGCGATGATCTGACTGCTCACACTCTGACAACTAACGTTGGAACTAACAAGGGTGATGGTATTATCATGGCTCAGGCTATTGGTGCTGATGTAGTGGATCTGGGTGTTACTCAGATGATGCCATCTTCATCTCCAATCAAGGGTACTATGACTGACGGTATGTGGGGTGCTGCAGAAGCTCAGATCTGGGTTGACGCTTACGGTAACCGTTTCGTAAACGAATACGCTGAACGTGACGTACTGGCTAAGGCTTCTCTGGAACTCGAAGGCGGTATCTTCTACATCATCTGCGCTGGTTATATGCCACAGGAAGATGGAACATATGCTGGTCTGGATACAGCTGGATTCTTCGGCTCTATGCTGGCTAACTATGATGGTCATGTATGGTATGGTTCTACTCTGGCTGAACTGGTTGAAACTGCAAACAACAACCCAATCGGTGGTGTTGCTGGTCAGTTCACAGAAGAAGCTCTGCGTACAACTATCGAAAAGTACAACAGCTATGTAGAAGCTCAGCATGACCCTGACTTCGGTAAGGAAGTTATTTCAGGTGCTATCGATTTGGAAACATTCGAAGAAAACGAAAACCTCGTTATCGTAATTTCTCCACGTAAAGCATCTCTGCACCATTCAATGGGTGGTGTTGTAATCAACACTAACTGTGAAGTACTGGATACTAACGGTAATGTAATTTCTGGTCTGTGGGCTGCTGGTGAAGTAACTGGTGGTGTACATGCTGGTAACCGTCTGGGCGGTAACGCTGTAGCTGACATCTTCACATTCGGTAAGATCGCTGGTCAGGCTGCTGGTAGCGCAAAATAAGCTAATTAAATGACTTGATCCTTTTGACTGGAATTTCCAGTACTAGACGCGATAAGAAAGGATTAGACATTTGTACTTAGTTAAAACGGAAGAACCTCTGCTTTGCAGAGGTTCTTTTGCATGTTACAATGATTTTGTATAGGAGATGTACTATGACTGAGAAAGAGAAAGCCTTAGCTGGTTTGGAATTTGTAAGAGGGGATGCTGATTTGAAAAAAGCGCGTGACCGTGCAGAAGAATTATGTTTTCATTTGAATCAGACACTGCCATCTCAACAGGCAAAAAGAACACAGATTCTTCGTGATTTGCTTCCACATGTTCAAGAAGGATTCTTTGTAAAACCTCCTTTTATCTGCGAGTATGGGGAATATATCACTGCTGGCAAGAACTTTTTTGTCAACTACAACTGTAAGCTCATGGACGGAGGTAAAATCACATTTGGTGATGACATTCTGATTGGACCAGATTGTACATTTGTGACAGCACATCATCCTGTAGATCCTGTAAAACGAAATGCAGGGATTCAGCAATTTAAAAACATCACAGTTGGAAATAATGTCTGGTTTGGGGCAGGCGTGCTTGTTTTACCTGGAGTTACAATTGGAAATAATTGTGTGATTGGTGCAGGCAGTGTTGTCAACAAGGACATTCCATCCAATACGATGGCTGCAGGAAATCCATGCAGAGTCATCAAGAAACTATAAAAGAGATAGAATTATCTCTTTTTATTTTCTATAACGATTAAAAATATTAATGAAACTGATATAAAACTTCAATGTTTTAAATGGTTGTATCTATGAATGAAAAGATGTAAACTTTCATCAAGATAATTCTTTTTGGAGGTTGTTTATGAAGAAATTAGTTTCATTGATTTTATGTTTATGTTTCCTGTTTGTACTTGCAGGCTGTGGAGGTTCAGTTACGACAGATGACAGCGCCATTAACATCGGTGTGATTCAGCTGGCAGAACATCCCGCATTGGATCAGTCTTATGAAGGGTTCATGCAGGCATTGAAAGATGCTGGTGTCGATGCTCAGGTTGAATTGAAGAATGCGCAGGGTGATCCTTCCAACTGTGAGACTATCGTTAATAAGTTTGTGAATGATCAGGTTGATCTGATTCTGGCTATCGCAACTAATGCTGCACAGGCTGCTGCAAATGCTACGGATACAATTCCTGTTGTACTGACTGCAGTTACAGACCCTGAGTTTTCAGGGCTTGTGGACTCAAATGAACATCCAGGGCATAATGTTACGGGTACAAGTGATTTGACTCCTGTAGAGGCTCAGATTGACTTGTTAAAGGAAATTCTTCCAGATGCACAGAATGTAGCTATCTTGTTTAATGGAGCTGAGGATAATTCCATCTTCCAAGCTGATATGGCTGAAAAGGCAATTGCTGCAAATGGAATGAAATCAACACGTGTCAGTGTATCTGAACTCAATCAGATTCAAAGCATTGTGGAATCACTGGTTGGTAAAGTAGATGCCATTTACATTCCTACAGATAACCTTTTAGCTGAAGGTATGGCGACAGTTACGATGATCACAAATGAAAACAAGATTCCGGTCATCGTTGGTGAGGAAGGTCAGGTTGTCAATGGTGGTCTTGCAACATATGGTCTGTCTTACTTTAATTTAGGCTATAAAGCTGGCGAAATGGCAGTAGAAATTCTGAATGGTGCAAATCCTGCAGATATGGCCATTGGTTATCTTCCTGCTGAAGACTGTGAACTGATCATCAACATGGAAACTGCAAAAGAACTCGGTTTAACTATCCCTGATACAGTGTTGAACCGTGCTAGAAAAATCAACGAATAATCATGAACTTAACAAGTTTGTTTGCATCTTTACCTGGAGCATTGAGTCAGGGCATTCTCTGGGGAGTGATGGCTTTGGGTGTCTATACGACATATCGTATCTTAAATATTTCTGATTTGACTGTTGATGGTTCCTTTGCAACTGGAGGCTGTGTAGCAGCTGTCTGTCTGGTCAATGGCATCAATCCAATCTTATCCTTACTGATTGCGATGATCGCAGGTGTTGCTGCAGGTGCAATTACAGGATTTCTTCATACTCGCTGTGAGATACCCGCAATTCTTGCTGGAATCCTGACACAGCTGGGCTTATATTCGATTAATCTGCGTATTATGGGCCGAAGCAACACGCCATTGCTTAAGGTCGATACACTTTTCTCTCAGGTGAAAGATATTCTTTCAGTCTCTTCACAGACTGCCTCTATTTTGGTTGGTGCACTGATCATTGTGCTGATTGTGGCTGCAATGTACTGGTTCTATGGAACTGAAATTGGGTCAGCTATTCGTGCAACAGGAAACAATGAGCACATGGTTGAATCATTAGGTGTTAACACAAAGACAACCAAGATGCTGGGATTCATGATGGCCAATGGTCTAGTTGCTTTGTCAGGTGCACTGATAGCTCAATCACAAGGCTATGCTGATATCAAACAGGGGACAGGCGCAATCGTTATTGGGTTAGCTTCTATCATTATTGGTGAAGTTGTCTGTGGCAAGCGCAGAAACTTCATGATTCGTTTATCGACAATTGTCGTAGGTTCTATTCTGTACCGTGTGGTTGTATCCGTTGTGCTTCAGCTTGGACTTTCAACTGATGATCTTAAACTTTTAACTGCAGTTCTGGTTGCATTGGCTCTTACTGCACCAGTTATTCTGGAAAAAAGAGCTCAAAAGAAACGTTACTTAGCGAACATTGAAGGGGAAGGTGAATGACATGCTGGAAATCAAACACGTATCAAAAACCTTTAACCCAAATACAATCACTGAGAAAAAAGCACTTCGTAACATCTCTTTGAAACTGGATGAAGGTGACTTTGTGACAATCATTGGAGGAAATGGTGCAGGTAAAAGCACCTTGCTGAATATGATTGCAGGTGTCTATCCAATCGATTGTGGACGTATTCTTCTTGATGGTGTTGATCTTTCTCTGCAGCCTCAGCATAAACGTGCAGGGATGATTGGACGTGTCTTTCAAGATCCGATGATGGGTACTGCAGCTGACATGGAAATTCAGGAAAACCTGGCATTTGCCAATCGCCGCGGAAAGAAAAGAGGCCTTGGCTGGGGTGTGCGCAACGATGAAAAAGCAGACCTGAAAAAAGCATTGGCTCGTCTGGATCTTGGACTTGAAGAACGTATGAATGCCAAGGTAGGACTTCTTTCAGGAGGACAGCGTCAGGCATTGACACTTTTGATGGCAACAATGATGAAACCAAAACTTCTGCTTCTGGATGAGCACACAGCTGCATTAGATCCTAAAACTGCAAAGAAAGTTCTGGATCTTACACAGGAAATCGTTGAGGAATCCAATCTTACTGCACTTATGGTGACACACAATATGAAAGATGCCATCACAATCGGCAATCGTTTAATCATGATGCATGAAGGTCGTATCATTTATGATGTCAAAGGTGAAGAAAAGAAGAATCTTACGGTAGAAGATCTCTTAAAGAAGTTTGAACAAGCTTCTGGTGAACAGTTCGCCAATGATAGAATGATGTTATCAAAATAAAAAAGAAGACACTGGCATGCAGTGTCTTTTCTCTTTTATAGAGTATTTTTAGATTGAATTTGCTACAATAAGACACAGAGTGATATTATGATCATTTCATTTCAACAAAAGGAATTGCATATGAAGAATATGAACATACAATGAATCTGTTTTTTTTCAAGGAATAC
>JAFYOL010000032.1 GCA_017560205.1 Erysipelotrichaceae bacterium
AACACAATCATTATATATTTTAACCTTTGCAGTAGCAATACTGTGTTTTTCGTGTTGCCCTAAATAAAAATCAGAAGTTTTTCGATTCATACGATCAACTTCTGATTGTTTTTTTGTCGTCTTAACTTAATGACATTGGATTATCCAGTTCCTTTTTTAATCATCTAAAGCATCGTAGCATTCAATAATCTTCTGTACCAGAGGATGACGAATGACATCATCGCTGCTGAGCTGACAGAAGGCAATTTCAGATATACCGGACAGAATTTTCTGCACATCCAATAATCCACTGCGTTTGCCGCGCATCAGATCGACCTGAGTGATGTCTCCTGTAATGACCATCTTGGAATTGAATCCTAAACGTGTCAGAAACATCTTCATCTGCATAGGTGTAGTGTTCTGTGCTTCATCAAGAATGACAAATGCATCTTCCAGTGTGCGGCCTCTCATATAAGCCAGCGGTGCAATTTCAATGATGCCCTTTTCCATGTATTTCTCACAGGTTTCCTTTGACAACATTTCATAGAGTGCATCATAAAGCGGAATCAGATAAGGGTCCACTTTTTCTTTTAAATCACCCGGAAGAAAACCAAGACTTTCGCCAGCTTCAACTGCTGGACGAGTCAGCACAATTTTCTTGATGATTCCTTTTTTAAGAAGTTCAACTGCATACACCACCGCAAGATAGGTTTTCCCTGTACCTGCAGGCCCAATCGCAAAGATGACATCTTTCTTTTCCATAGAACGTACAAACTCCATCTGTCCCATTGTTTTAGGGGCAATAGGTTTGCCGCTGAGCGTTTTTCCAATGACCTTGGTCATCAATGTATCCAGATGCACTTCTTTGCCCTGAATGATTCTGCGATAAGCATAAATGATATCTCTTTGAGAAATGCGAATCTTCTTATTCAGACAATGCATCAAAGCTGTCAAAAGCTTTTCAAAGTTCTCTTTCTTATGTTCATCTGCATCCATCATGATAAAAGATGCATCTCGATAAACCAGTGTACATCCAAACAGTTCTTCCATCAGTTTCAGGTTCTTATCCTGAAAACCAATCAGTTCCATTGCCTTAGCTTCATCCAGATGTTCCACAGTTACGGTTTGTTTGTTAGTCAACGATGTTCCTTCTTTCTACTGCTTTGTAATATCTTCAATACACGTATAAAGTACTGATATTCTTATTTTACCCTCACTTGATGTAACTTGCAAAATATTTTCTTTTAAAACTTCTTCACCTTCACTGATTTCATCTTCAATCTGACTTCGACAACCATACAAAAGACGCAGAAAATCAAAGACTGTCAAATCACGCTCAGCATCAATTTCACAATTCACCGTCGTCCACGTCAAACCATAGACTTGACCACTGACAGCCAAAGATACAGCCTGACCTTTGGAATCCATCAGATAAGACTGCACCAGAACATCACCTGGATGAACAACCTGATTCAATTTCACACAAGGATAACCATGCAGAACATCAAACTTGACCACAACTGCATGTTTTGTACTGATTAAGGATTCAGATAAAAACTGATTTAATTGAGCTGTTTCCTTATGATTAAACTGAATACTTAAACGTGATGCTGATCGTGTCACTTCTATCCATGAAAGATCATGCAGGAATTTCACTTTAAGTTCCTGTTTCAGCTTCTGTTCAAAGTCTTTTCCCCAAACAAATGTCCCCTGTACTATCTGATGATCTGTCAGATAACTTTGAATCTCATGTTTTAACGATTCGGAGGTTGATTGAAAATCAACCTTAAATATCATGTGTGACAGTACAAAATAAAGCACAATCGTCCAAATAAGCAGAAAATAGCGAAAAGGTTGAAACATTTGTTTAACTAAAAAACCCATCAAACCTGTGACTTCCAGAATTTTTGCATCAGGAAAACAGTTCAGCAGCTGTTTCTTCTGCTCGATATGACAGAAAAACTCTACTTTATCACCTTTTTCAGTAACTCTATAGATTTCAAGATGATATCGATGTGAACGATTTAAGACTTCCTGTATTGATTCATTGGTAGAGACATGAATCATACCAAAAAGAAAATTACCGTTCATCTAATTCAACAGCCATCACTTTCCCTTTGATGGTTAAATCATGTTCACTTAAACTGTATACTTTAAAATCTTTTCCTTTTACTTCAATGACCCCTTGTTGAATCAGACATCTGATACGATTAGTCTCTACCACTAAAATCTGTTGTATCTTTTCAATCTGTATCCCTTTATCATCAATCAGAATCATCATTTCACATCCTCTTTACAGCTTATGTAAAGAAATAAAAAAAAGAAGCCTAAGCTTCTTATTTTGAACGACGTGCTTTACGAGCAGCTTCCTGCTTCAATTTACGTTTTACACCTGGCTTAACGTAGAATTCTCTCTTACGAGCTTCAGCAAGGGTTCCATTTCTAGAGACCTGACGTTTGAAACGACGCAGTGCATCATCCAAAACTTCGTTCTCTTTTAATACGACTCTAGGCATACTAACCCTCCCTTCTGATGTAACCGTGTATATTATATAGGAAGACACTTTTAAATGCAACATTTATTTCACAATTAAACACGTCTTTTTTGCATAAAACTCAACTAATATGCATTTTCATCATCATTTTCGAAATAATACTTATGTAAAATTTCTTTCGCAACATTCTGATCACCAGGCCATGGTTCACGACCATACTCAGAATACATGAACTCTTCATCACCTTTACCAAGAATCAGAATTGTATCCTGTACATTGGCCATTTCAATCGCCTGACGAATTGCATCATAACGGCTTTCAATAATAATGTAATTTGTTTTAGAGATACCCTGTGCAATATCCTGAGCGATATCAATCGGATTTTCATCTCGAGGATCATCTTCAGTCAGAATAATCATATCGCAGTAACGATCGGCCAGCTGGCCAAAGATAGGACGTTTCTTGGTATCACGTTTTCCTGCAGAGCCAAATACCGCAATAATACGACGATCAACTGGTGTAATCTTAGCCGCAAACTCAAAAATCTGTTTCAGACCATCTGGAGTGTGCGCAAAGTCAACCAGGATATTAAATGGCTGCCCTTCTTCCACCTTTTCCATACGTCCATCAATCTGCCCAATTGATGGAATTGCCTCAATAATCTGTTCCAGATCATAATTGGTCTGATGCAGTGCCGCAATGGCTGCCAGCAGATTATAAATATTGAACATCGCAATCAGATTCGTTTCAACACGATATTCCTTACGCATGACTTCTAAAGTGAAAATCGTACGATCCGCAAGAATATGAATGTTTTTAGCGCGATAATCTGCTTCATTCACAATACCATAGCTGAAACAATGGGCTTTGCATCCTTTGACAATATCATTCCCTCTAGGATCATCCACATTGTACACTGCAATCTGACGATCAGTCAGATTATCAAACAGGACCTTTTTCGCATCAAAATAGTTCTCCATTGTCCCATGATAATCAAGATGATCATGAGTAAAGTTTGTAAAAATCGCAACATCAAAATCAACCGCATCAACACGATGCTGCTCAAGACCGATACTTGACACTTCAAGGGCACATGCCTTCATGCCTGCATCATTCATATCAGCTAAAATACGCTGAATATCAATGACATCTGGTGTAGTCAGAAGCGGTGGAAGCTTTACATCCCCATATTCAATCGCAATTGTACCAATGTAACCGCAAGGTTTTACATTCCCTACCAGATCTTTGATCATTTTTGCGATTGAACTCTTTCCGTTAGTCCCTGTTACACCATACATTGTCAGTTTTTCACTTGGATGGCCATAGAAACGTGAGGCAATCATATTCAGAGCTTTAACTGTGTTCTTTACTCGAATATAAGTCACATTCGGATTATAGGAAGCAAGTTCATCACTGTGAACAATCGCAACTGCACCATTGTTGATTGCCATCGTTACAAAACGATGACCATCATGCATAAGGCCTTTAATACAGAAAAACAAAGAATTCTTGTATTTCTTACGGCTGTCTGTGGCAAGATGTTCAATTTCAATTTCTGGAGTTCCATCAATCAATTGATTCAGTTTCATACTTCAACCTTCTTTCCATACAGCATATCCGCTTCATAATGTGTACAGATGACACGAACCACTGTATTTTTCTCTACATCTGATAAAACACTGACTGGTACATATTCACTTGTATGACCAAAACCAATGCCGTTTTCTACCTTTTCAATCAACACATCCACTTCTTTGGAAAGCCATGAAAGTTCATAACTCTTTTTTGAAGCTTCTGAATACTGCGCAACCTGCTGTGCACGCATCTTCTTGACAGGTTCGCTGACTGCTTTTCCAATACGTTGAGCTGCCGTTCCATTTTTCATAGAGAATGGGAAACAATGGACAAAACTGAACTTTGCATCCTGCAGAAACTGCATTGTTTCTTCAAACTCTTTATCTGTCTCACTCTGGAAACCGACAATCAAATCTGTACTGATTGAAATATCTGGAATGCGTGTTCTGATCTGTGCGACACGATCCAGAAATTCTTTTGTTGTATATGGACGATTCATACGTTTAAGCACTGCATCACATCCAGACTGTACTGGAATATGAAGATGACGGGCAATACGAGGATTGTCTGCCATCAAATCCAGGAATTCATCTGTAATTTCAGAAATTTCAATTGATGAAATTCGAAGACGTTCAAGTTTAGGACATGCTTCCAGCATATCTTTCATCAATGAATGCAGCGGTTTATCATATTCACGCCCATAACGACCTGTATGAATCCCTGCAAAAACAATTTCACGATGGTTTTCAGAGAGTTTCTGAGCCTGCTCAATCGCTTTTGATGGTTCCAGTGAACGTTCTTTCCCTCTTGCATATGGAATAACACAATAACTGCAGAACTGGTTGCAGCCATCCTGTATCTTCAGATAAGCACGTGTCTGATGGGCAAACTGTTCAGTAAACAGCCCTTCAAATTCTGCATGTTTTCTGACATCACTCAATTCGTGAATCTGTCTTCTGTTTTCAAGAAGCTCTACAACACGATCGGCAATCAGTTCTTTTCCGCTTGATCCCACCAATAAATCAATGCGATCAGCATCATTCATGTCATCTGGATGAATCTGTACAAGACACCCAACAACACACATCAAAGCATCCGGATTTCTGCGCAATGCCTGATGAATCATTTTACGACTTTTTGATTCCGCGGTATTTGTCACAGCACAGGTAAAGATGCAATAAACATCTGCCTTTTCCTTAAAATCAACTTCCAAAAGACCCTTAGCCTTTAAAGCTGATGATACTGCCTGTGCTTCAAAAGTATTTACTTTACAACCTAACGTACACATTGCATATGTAGTCATGGTTTTCCCCCTTACTTATTCTACAAGTGCATCTATTGCTGCAAGTGCATAACACGCTGCAGTTTCTGCACGCAATATTCTTTTACCGAGCGATACACACTCAAATCCCATATCCAGAAGTTCATCAACTTCTGATGGTTCAAATCCACCTTCAGGTCCAATCACAATTGTTACGCTCTGAGACGATTTCAAGGCATCTCTGAGCAGTTTACCTGTACCTGACTCTTTCTCATAGGCAATCAAATTTACCTCTGACATGACATTTTTAAGCTGTTTCAGCGTCATTGGATCACTGACTTCAGGAACACACTGTCTTCTTGACTGTTCTGCAGCCTCTTCCACAATACGCATCCAGCGCTGTTTCTTTTTCTCAAGCTTTTCATCATCGCTCTTTACCACAGAACGCTTTGCCTTAAACGGTACAATACGTGCAGCCCCAAGTTCAGTAGCTTTCATCAAAAAGAAGTCCCATTTATCCTTTTTAATCAGTGCCATAACCACTGTTACCTGTGCATTCATTTCATTGTCTCTATCCAAAGATGAAGTCATCTGTGCAGTACAGATCGGACCCACTTTACGAAGTTCAGCTTCATAGGCAATCTTCGCACCATCCACAACCACAATTGTGTCCTCTTCTTTCATACGCATTACCTTCGCAATATGAAAAGACTGCTGTGAATCTAAAGCCACAACCTGATTTAAAGCCAATGTTTCTTTCACAAAATACTGTTGCATAAAAATCACCTATTTTATTTTACACTATTTCTGCGAAGTTTAAAAGTTTACATTTTTATTTAAAAAGCATATCATATCTGTATCTCAATAGATTGGAAAATACTGCCTATGATCAAAAACTTAAAATATATTCTGTTTCAACTGCTTTTATTAACCCTGTCATTTATTGGGGCAGAAGCAGTTTATCTTATGCACCAAGCATCATTTCCGTCTTTATTAACACTTGTCCGTATTCTTCTGTTTGATTTATCAGCAGCTGCATTTATCCTGACAATTGCCCAGATTAAACTGAATCGAATCACGAAAGTATTTCTGGTTCTGATAGCGGTTTTCTGCGCTGTCTACGCTACTGCTCAGCTTGGATTTATTGGCTTTTTAGGAAACTACATCAGTTTCAAAAACGCTGGACAAGCTGGAAAAGTAACTGAATATGTCATTGAATTCATCAAGTTTTTGAAACCTACTGCCTACTGTACACTCATTTTTCCTGTACTTTATGCTATATATCAATTCAAAGACAAAACAGAGACAACACGCTCATGGAAAACCATGATTCTGACACTGCTGATTTCCCTGTTCAGTTATACAGGAGCTATCACAACCGTCAGATCTTCACAACAGCTTCTTAAAATCTACAAAAATCCAACTTTTATTGAAACTGCTTTAAGAGAATTCGGAACACAGAGATTTATGATCCGTGATCTTGTTACCTTGATGATTCCACCTGAAGAAGATGCACCTGTTATTGAAGTCATCATCCCAGAAGAAACACCAGAGCCATTAGAACCTGAAATTGAACAGGTTGACTACACAAGAGTCATTGATGATACCCTCTGGATTGAAGCCAAAGACAATGAAGAAAAAGAAAACATTCGTCAACTTGATGAATACCTGATGTCCAAAAACATCACGGATAAAAATGAAATGACGGGGCTTTTTGAAGGCAAGAATCTGATTTATATCATGATCGAAGCTTTTGACTACATCGCCATTGATGAAACATTGACTCCTACTCTGTACATGATGCAGCAGCAAGGATGGGACTTCAACAATTACTTTACCCCAAAATACAGCTGCACTACAGGTGAGTCTGAATTCATTGCCTTGACTTCTCTAGTCCCTTCAAGTTCAGTCTGCACACCAAACAGCTATTCTAAAAATACATTCTCCAATTCAATTCTGACTTTGTTTAAAAACGCAGGATATCATGTATCTGCCTATCACAACTGGGAAGATGAATTCTATGATCGTAGAGAACTTTATGAAAACATGGGTGTCAGTGAATACTACAACATTGACCAGATGAGTTTTAAAATCATTCAGGGATGGCAAAGTGATGATGAACTGATGAAAGAAGCCATTCCGCATTTCATCAACGAAAACAAATTTATGGCACACATTGTGACATCAGGCATGCATTTCCCATATGATTTGGATTCAACACTGGGTAACCGATACATGAGTGAAATCAATGCAATCTATCCTGAATATGATACAGCCATCAAACGCTATATCTCAAAATCAATGGAACTGGATAAAGCAATGCAAACACTATTAAGTGAACTCGAAAACGCCGGTAAGCTTGAAGATACAGTCATCGTCATGTTTGCAGATCATCACCCACTTAAAACATCCATCAGCACATTAGTTGAATACACTGATGAATTTGATCGTTCCTATGGCCTGAACGAAGATAAGACACCATTGATCATCTACAATGCCGCAGCTGAATCCAAAGACATTGATACTGTATCCAGTACATTTGATTTGATTCCTACAGTAGCAAATTTATTTAATATCAATTATGATCCAAGACTTTATGTAGGTACTGATATCTTTTCTACAGATGAAAACACAGTTATCTTTACAAATGGTGACTGGATCAGTACATACGGCTGGTATAAGGCCTCTGAGAGCACTTTCTACAACTTTGATGATTCTAACCCTGCTTCAGAAAAATGGATTGAGAATCAAAATAAAAAGGTCTCAAACGCATTCAGCACAAGCCTTCTGATTTATAAAACAGATTACTTCAAAAAAAGAGACTGGATCACAAACCCAGTCACTGAAAACTAAAAAGATCCCTGCAAATGCAGGGATTTAATTTTATTCTTTAGGCAGAATCAGATTCAGCACAATACCCACTGTCGCAGCAAGTGCTGTACCTGAAAGTGTAACAAAATCGCCAAGTGGAAGAACTGCTCCACCAAGACCGATAACCAGCATTGCAGAAGCAATAATCAGATTTCTCTGAGAAGAGAAATCAACCTGATTATCAACCAATACTCTTAAACCATTGGATGCGATAACACCATACAGAATGATAGACATACCACCCAATACAGCTCCTGGAATCGTATTGATGATTTCAGAAACGATAGGTAGACATGAAAGTGCCATAGCAATAACGGCAGCACCACAAGTTACATAAACAGATGCAATCCTTGTCATACCAATAACACCTGTATTTTCACCATATGTTGTGTTCGCTGGACCACCAAGCATTGCAGATACAGCAGTTGCGATACCATCACCCATCAATGTCTTATCAAGACCTGGTTCTTTCAGGAAGTTCTTATCACAGATTTTACCCAGCACAGTATGATCACCAATATGTTCTGCAATTGTCACCAGAGCTACAGGCAGAATCGCCATAGTTTCAGGACCAAAATACAAATCAAATGAATCAAACCAAGGTGTTTCAAATGGAAGAATGAATTCAGGAAGACCAAAGAAACGACCTTCTGAAATCAGCAGAGCTACATTTGTAAAATCTACAACACCCAGTACAACCGCAAACAGATAACCACATACAATACCACTCAGGAAAGGAATAATCTTGAAGAATCCCTTAGCCTTTGTTGAAAACAGACCAGTAACAACAAATGTAAACATTGCGATCAGCATGTTTTTCCAATCGCCGCCAGCAACAAAACCAGCATTAGAAATTGCACTTGAAGCAAGACCTAAACCAATAACCATAATCATTGGACCAATGACAATTGGAGGAAGCAGACGATCAATCCAATCTTTACCAATCATCTTGATGATCATTGCAACAACTGCATAAATTACACCAATCAGAATCAGACCAGTCTGAGCTGCACTGACATCACCGCCCATTGCAGCACAGGCAATCTGTACAGCAGTAATATAAGCAAAAGATGAACCTAAATAGACAGGCACTTTGAACTTAGTAATGACTGAGTAAATCAGTGTTCCAAGACCTGATGCAAACAAGGCAACAGAAATTGGATAACCTGTTAAAATTGGAACCAGAATGGTTGCACCAAACATTGCAAACACATGCTGGAAAGAAAGCAGAGCCCACTTGGAGGCATTGGGTTTTTCATGAACATCAAGTTCAAGTTCAACACGCTGTGACATTATAATCTCCTTTCGGACCGAAAAAAAGTTCCCAGTTTACGCAAAAGGACCTTTCATTGAATAACGGATTTTGTTCCTTACTGACCTCACAGGATCAATTTCAAGGACCTAAGCTGTTGCAAATTATAACACTTAGATAAAACAGTGACAATCATAATTTTTATATAATCTATCCCTTAATAAGAAAAGGCAGGAATTCCTGCCTTGAATTTATTCTTCGCCTTTTTCTTCCTCTTCTTTTTCAAGAAGCTGTACTTTTACACTCTTAACCAGTTTTTCATCTGCTTCCATGATTGTGACAAACAGATTATCAGCTACAAATGTATCTCTTTCTTTTGGAATACGATTCATATTCTGAATTGCCCATCCACTGACTGTATTGACATCATAATCATCATCAGTTTCTTCCATATCAAACAACTCAAACATTTCACCTAAATCACAGTCACCTTCTACCAGGTATGTCTTTTCATCAACCTGATGCCAGTATTCTCTGATTTCATCATGTTCATCATAGATTTCACCAACCAGCTCTTCCAGAATATCTTCCATTGTGATGATACCAGCAGTTCCACCATATTCATCCAGCACAACAGCCATGTGTGTCTTGGAACTTTGAAGCTGACGCAGCAGTTCAGAAATCTTGACATGAGAGCTTGTATACTGAATTGGCTTTAAAATAGCACGTACATCTTCTGCATCATTGTAGAATGCATAATAGAAATCTTTTTCATGCAGAATCCCAATCACATTATCAATCGTATTTTCATAAATTGGAAAACGTGAAAAACTGTTGGTACGGAAGGCTTCTTCTATCCCTTCCATTGAAGTTTCAATATCCAATGCCACAACATCAACGCGTGGTGTAAGGATTTCGTTAACTTCCAGATCATTAAATTCAATGGCTGCAGTAATCAAATCAGATTCATGTTCCTCAAGATCACCATCATTCATTGCTTCTTCAACGATTGTGATCAGTTCTTCCTGAGTCATTCCTTCATCATTTTCAACATGGAAAATATGAGAAATCAGTGTTTTCCACAATGTAAATAAAAGATTGATTGGTGTCAGCAGCACAACCAGAAAACCAATAAATCCACTGACAGCCATCGCAAACTTCTCGGGTGTTTCTTTGGCAATGCTTTTTGGTGTAACTTCACCAAAGATAAGAACAACTACTGTCATCACCACAGTTGAAATTGTTGCCCCTAAATCCTGATAAATACGAGTAAACAGAACTGTAGCCAAAGCAGTTGCCATAATGTTAACCAGGTTGTTTCCAACCAGAATCGTAGTCAGCAGTTTGTCATAATCTTCTGCAAGATCCAGTGCTTTTTTTGCCTTTCGATCACCGTCATTGGCCATGTTTTTAAGACGGATTTTATTAACACTGGAGAAGGCTGTCTCAGTCGCACTGAAAAATGCTGACCCTCCTACCAGCAAGATTAACGCAATTATAATTGTTGAATTTGATTCATTCATATGTTTCTCTCTCCTTATTTCCTCTAAAATTCACCTAAAAACACTTTCTTCACGCACGGCGATAAAAAAGCGTATTTCCGTATACATAACGGAATTTCATTAAAAATAAAGAGTTCTGTCGAACAAACAAGCCCCTACTGGGCAACGGCGAGTCTGACAAGAGACAACACATCCTTTCAATTTAATGGCGTTATTATAACAGAGGTTGTCATAAAATGCAAATTTCTTCATAAAAAAGAAAAAAGAAGGAATTATATCCTTCTTTTCAATTCTTATTCAGCTGGGATAACTGATCCATCAGACCATGTTTCACTGATGTAATTCTTTACTGCTTCAGACTTCAGAACTTCAACCAGAGCAACGATCTTTGCATCTTTTTCATGACCCTTCTGACATGCAACGATATTCACATATGGATTTGTTGAGTCAGCCTGTTCCAGAATCACTGTGTCTTCAACTGGATTTAAACCAGCAGAAATTGCATAGTTACCATTGATCGCAACCAGATCACCTTCACCCTGTTCAAATACAGTTGTCAGCATTTCAGGTTTTACTTCAGTAAATGTCAGATTCTTAGGGTTAGCAACGATATCTTCAACAGTTGCATTCTGACGGTCTACATCAGCAGCTAATGTAATCAAACCTGCTTTTTCAAGGATAGCCAGAATACGTCCATGGTCAGCTACAGAGTTAGACAAAATCACTTCAGCACCATCAGGAATTGCATCAACAGAGGCAATTGTCTTTGAATAGAAACCAAATGGTTCAATGTGAATACCAGCTACATTGGAAATGTTATATCCGTTTGCAGCAACTTCGCCATCAAAGAATGGAACATGCTGGAAGTAGTTTGCATCAACTTCACCTGCATCTAGCGCCTTATTGAAGATATAGTAGTCATCCAGTTCAATAATTTCCAGAGTCAGACCATAATCTTTTTCGAAAATATCTTTTGTGAATTCCAGAATCTGGCAATGTGGAGAAAGTGTACATGATACAGTCAGAGTCTTGTCATCAGATTTAGAATCAGTATTGGATGAGCATGCACCTAAAGTCAAAGCACATGCAAGAGTTAAAATTAAAGCGATGATTTTTTTCATATTCATTTCCTCCATCATTATCTTTTATCTATTTTCTTCACAATGCGATCCCCTAATCCCTGAATCACAAACACTAACAGGACAATCAGGATTGTAGCTGTGTAAAGAACGGCATTGTTTCGGCGGACAAATCCATACATGTAGGCAAGATTACCAAGTCCACCACCACCGATGGCTCCTGCCATCGCTGTATAAGAAATCAGGCTGATACCTGTTACGCATACTCCTGAAATCAAAGCTGGAAGTGATTCTGGAAGAAGCACTTTGAAGATAATCTGAAGCTTGCTGGCACCCATGGCTTTTGAAGCTTCAATCGTTCCTTTGTCAACTTCGGTAAAGGCAATCACACAAAGGCGTGCATAGAATGGTGCTGCCGCAAAAACCAGTGATGGTATTGCAGCTTTTGCCCCAAGCATTGTCCCTACCAGGAATTTTGTCAAAGGAATAATCAGAATCATCAGAATGATGAATGGTACGGCACGAAGCACATTGACAATCAGATCAGCAATAGGATTGATAACTTTATTTTCATACAATCCTCCACTTTGTGTACAGTACAACAGGATTCCAACAACCAGACCAATCAATACTGCAAACAACAGTGATCCAAATGACATAAACAAGGTTTCATAGAATGCTTCCAGCATCTGATCGAAATTAATAGCACTGAAGAATTCGTTCATCCTATAACACCTCCACC
>JAFYOL010000033.1 GCA_017560205.1 Erysipelotrichaceae bacterium
ATGACATAGGCAACCAGAATGACTCCATCTTGCTTTGTGACACGCTTTACCTCATTGAGAGCCTGAATCTTATCCTTTTCTTCAAACAGATGATACATAGGTCCAAACAACAAAGTCAGATCAAAGCTGTCATCCTTAAAGCGTTTTAAATCCAAAGCATTTCCCTGATAAGCCTTGACTGTGCTTTTCTTTGCCTTTAGTGTTCCTAAATTGGATTTCACCAGTTCTACAGCAGTAACGTCATATCCTTCATTGGCAAGAGCAACTGAATATTTGCCAGTCCCTGCACCAATATCCAGAATCTTAGGATTATCCATCTTTTCTAAAAACTGATGAATCACATGCATGGAAACTGTAAATTCCACAAAGCCATGACGAGAATCCAGTCTCTTTTCTTCATTAAATTTATTGTAGTATTGAATCAGTCTTTCCATGTGTTTCTCCTTTAGTACAGAGTCTATTATATCATCTGAATCATTGATTTCAAACATGAGCTTTGTTACACTTGAAGTGAGGTGAAGAAAATGGAAAAACTCACATTGAATTCAAAAGTAAAAGACCTGTATGAAACAGTCATTGGTCATGATGCTTTAGCGAAAGTATTGCTTCAGCTGAACATCAGTGAAAAGGCCATTACAAATCCTGTTGTGGGATCTTTGAAGTTAACAACACTTGCTAATTTGACAAAGAAACAGCTGGGACCTGACTTTTTTGATGCACTGCTGCATCTGGTTAATACAGAACTGGAACAGCCTGTTGTTCAAAAAGGAAACATTACTCCAAAATGGTGGAAAGAAGCTGTTTTCTATCAGATTTATCCAAGAAGCTTCTACGACACAAATGACGATGGTATCGGTGATTTAAGAGGAATTATTGAGAAATTGGATTATCTGAAAGAGTTAGGTGTAACAGCATTGTGGTTATCCCCTATTTATGACTCTCCAAATGATGACAATGGATATGACATTCGTAATTATCAGGACATCATGAAAGAATTCGGTACTATGGAAGATTTTGATGAACTGCTGGAAAAGGTACATCAGAAGGACATGAAACTGATTATGGACCTTGTAGTCAACCATACATCAGATGAACACGAGTGGTTCCAGAAAGCATTAAATGAGCCTGAATCCAAGTATAGAAACTACTATCATTTCAGAAAAGATGATGGTACAAAAACACTTCCTAATAATTGGACTTCCTTCTTCTCAGGACCAGCATGGAATTACTATGAAAAAGATGAATCATGGGCACTGCACCTTTTCTCAAAGAAACAGATGGACCTGAACTGGGATAATCCAGATGTAAGAGAAGAAGTCATCAAGATGATCAACTGGTGGCTGGATAAAGGTGTTGATGGATTCAGAATGGATGTCATCAACTACATTTCAAAAGAAGAAGGCTTGCCTGAGGGAAACAAAGTCATTGGAGATCTGATGGGATATCCTGGTATTGAAAGATATTACTATGGACCACATCTGCATGAAAATTTCAGAGAAATCCAGGAAAAAGCATTTGGACCACACAATGCCTTCTCAGTTGGAGAAACACCAGGGTTGGGCATGAAGATGGCACAGATGGTAACTGGTGAACAAAGAAAAGAACTCGATATGGTCTTCAGCTTTGATCATCTGGAAACTCCTGGTCATATCCGTATGGAAGACTACAAGTATGATTTGAATTATTATCGTGATTACATGATTGACTGGATGGAAAACTACGGTGACAACTGCTGGATGTCTATCTTCTATAACAATCACGACAATCCACGTATGATTTCAAAAATCACAAACAAAAAAGAGCATCATCAGCAGCTTGCCATTTTACTGGCAGTCATGCAGATGACACTCAAAGGAACACCATTTGTCTTCCAGGGCGACGAAATGGGACTTTCCAATGTTGACTTCACATCC
Source organism: Erysipelotrichaceae bacterium (assembly GCA_017560205.1). Lineage (GTDB taxonomy): Bacteria > Bacillota_I > Bacilli_A > Erysipelotrichales > Erysipelotrichaceae > RGIG1896. The sequence goes on from JAFYOL010000033.1 coordinate 1,914, forward strand.
ATGGATCAGATTACTGACGTTGAAGCAAAAGGCTACTACGAAGAACACATTCAGACTAAGTCTCATGAGGAGGTCTTCAATCTGTTGCTGGCAGGAACACGCGAACACACACGTATTCTGCTGCCTTGGAACAAGAAACTGCCAGCATGGCATGAAGGTATTCAGCAGAATATCAACGAAAATGTCTTTAATGCCTACAAACAGCTCATTCAGTTAAGACAAAGTGATAAAACACTGATTTATGGAGACTTCAAAGTCATTAATCGTAAAAAAGACCATTTCACATATCAAAGAGGAAATGATTACCTGATTGACTGCAATCTGTCTGAAACATCACTGAAAGCCTATGTACCTTCCAGTGAATGGAAACTCATCTATCCTAAAATGGTAGATAAGAACACCATGAAACCTTACGAAGCTAGAATCTATAAAAAGAGCTGAGGACAACCGTCCCCAGCTTTTTATATACTTCTTAAAATATGACTTACAAGAAACAAAATCCCTAAACCTGCACAAAGCCAATCTTTTCCTTTGAAGTTCCAATCATCATATACTACAACAAGTCCAATGACAACAGGACCTAACAGAAACAAAGGATGATAAGCAAATGCACCTGCAAAGTCCAGATTCAATGCTGCAAGCCATGCCCTGCACATCCCACAGGCAGGACAGGAAACATGAAAGAAAAAGGAAATTGGACACTGCAGATCCAGCAGAAGAAAACCTGCCAGAACAACAAGAAACAATCCTAATCGCTTCATGAATTAAAGAAGAATTTCCATTACTTTCTTGAAATTATATTCTTTAGCAGGTTTCTGAACAGAGAACCAGTCCATGATCATCAGAATACCGCAGCATCCACCAGTTAAGAACTTCAGTACACCCATACCAGTTTCACCCAGCATGAAACGATCCAGACCCATTGCCCCTAAAAGCAATGAAACAATCTGCATCACACTTGGATCTCTCAGTTCAAGAGAAGTCAACAGCAGATAGCGTTCATCTGATGCTGAAGTCATCTTTTCACGCAGAAAGCTCAGCTGTTCTGGTGCAAAATACTTGTGATTCACTGTAAAATAAAAGTCAATTTTCTGTTTTTCCATTTTCTGATCCCCCTATATTGACATAATTTTCTTAAAATTCATTTCCTGAGTCTTTTGTCTGATTGTGAATAAATCAATCAAAGTCAAAACACCAAAACATCCCATTGTCAGCAACTTCACTAAACCTACTGCAGTTTCACCTAAAAGGAAACGATCCATTCCAAAACCACCAGCAGTTGCAGATACAAACAACATCATATCCGGATTAACATACTCCAAAGATGATGCCATCTGATACTGACTTTCAGACATTAACAGAAGCTTATTGCGGACAAGACACATCTTATCAGCACCAAAATACTTCTGATGAACTGTACAATACATATCTACCAGCTCTTCACTGACAGGAAGCAGATCATCCACAGATGGCTCAACAACCTGTTCAAATGACATTTCTGATAGAATTGACTCCGTCATTTCAACATCATGCTGAGCTTTAAATGGAGCAGTCAGAGCCTGAATCAAAGTTTTCCCTTTTTCAGCTGCTTCATCATTGACAAGCTTTACAATCCAGCCTGTAGCTAAAGCTGTTGAAACAATTCCAATAGCCTGATAGCACGTATACAACAGGAAGAAAATAAAACCATTGTATCGCAACAAATAACTGAACTCAGACAATAAAGATAACAAACGAATCAATGCACCAAGACCAATATAATCAATTGGACTTTCCAGCAAGAAGACAAGTCCATATCCACCTGTACTTCCATAAACAAATGCACCAGTCACTGCATATACAACAAAGTTGATCACCAGAAACAGTACATAGCGGATATTTTCATCCAGTTTCAATACATTTTTCTTTAACAGGTAATTGTACATTACCAATGTTACACCAAGATTACGAACCAGTGACAACACTAAACTCAAAGAAGCAACAACAAGACCATTAAAGTCAAATCCTAACAAATCAACCAAAAAATCTGCGATCCATGCAATGATAGAAAAAACAACAATATTACCAGCACACAATCCAAGAATAATTGCGATACCATAAAATGCATTTTTATCCATCAGTTGATCAATTGTTTCATTGAAATCAGTCTGCTTTCCAGTTCCTTTTTTCAATAAACTCATAAACATCCCCTTAATTTCATTTATATTAAATCTTGTTTATAAATTAAAATTTTTTAAGAAAGAAGACACTAAGTGTGTGTCTTCTTTTCAAACTACTTTTTATTTTTTCGATTCATTCATGACTTCACGACGAATCTTCTCTTTGTTTTGTTGCATTTTAAAGATAATAAACATCACTAAACCAACAAGAACAATCACTCCACCCAGAGCACCAAATACGATCAGTGAGAACTGATTTAATGTAATGCCCCATTTAGACTGAATTCCAGTCACTTCATACATGTTGCCGTTTTCATCAGTTAAGATACCATAATCTCCTGCCAACTCAGAAGGAATATATGCATTCGTAATGTTGACACCATCCAAATTCAAACCAATCATGTATTTCGTTAATGGATCAAATCCGTTTAAATATAAAGCTGCATTTCCTTTTGAATCAATGCGAACAGAATGAATCAGTTTCCATTCTTTTCCATCTTTTTCAAACAAAGTAGCATACCCATACGCATAATCGAGTCCTAGTGGAATCTTAATAGTCATAGGATAATCGGCAATTCCTTTAAAGGTTAATGAAAATGCTTCAGACTCACCAAGTACAGCCTTCATTGAATCATCATATGTTTTAATTTTATCTAACGCATAATCCAAATTCAAATCAGTATAACGCTCATCTTCATTCAAGTTACTGCATTGAATCCTTGCCTGTAATCCTCTATATTCAACATTTAAAACTACATTCTTACCAGCAAATTCTTTCAACATCTCTTTGTCAACCTTAATATTTTTATCAATATTAATGTTAACTTCAACTGCAGATTCTTGTTTCAAAGTTCCCTGAACATCAACATACTGATTGGTCTTATCAATAACTGTTTCCCATCCATTCTTATCTTTTACTTCAACATCAATTTGAGTATCAGTTTCATTAATAGAACCTTTAACAAATACTTCTTCATTATCAATAACTTCTTTTTGAATTGTCCCAGACTCATTTGAATTCGTAAAGGATGAATCGCTTACAGGATCACCATTAACACCAATAAAACCTGCAACATCTTCTTGAATTTGATTTGTTAAATTCTGTGTAATATCACTAGATGCTGGACTGGAAACTGAATTTAAACTTTCACAGTTATGAAATGCACTTTGTCCAACTGAAACTACAGTTTCAGACAATGTTACATTGACAAGTGAATCGCATCCATAAAACGTCCACATCGGCAATTCACTGATTGAAGCATTTACAATGACTTGCATCAAATCTGTACAATAACTGAATACACTTTCCTGCATTGTTGTTACACTTGCAGGAATAACAAGACTAGCCAAAGATTTACATCCCTGAAATGCTTCTAAACCTAGAAACTGAAGTGAGTCAGGAAATTTAATTGACTGAATAGAATAACAAAATTTAAAAGCATACGATCCAATAGAAGTAAGACCATTCCCCAATGAAACACTACGCAAAGAATCACATTCCATAAATGCGTAAGAACCGATGGAAGTGACACTGTCAGCCAGTGTCACTTTCACCAGATTATTACAATCAAAGAATGCATTACTACCAATAGAAGTTACTCCATTTTCAACAACGACTTCAGTAATCAAATGACGATTCTCATACCAAGGGCCAAACTCATTGTCTTTAAAGCCAGACATTTCTCCTGATCCAGAAATAGTAAGTGTACCATTTGATAAATCCCATGATACAGAGTCACCACAAGAGCCAGATTCAGCACTTACAGGTATACATATAAGCAACAGTCCTAACAGGAGGGAGGTAGCAGTGAGGTACAGATGCCTTAAATTTAATTTCATATTTATCATTGCATTACCTACTTATTCTCTAATACTGTTAATTCCTTAGCAATTCTAAATACAAATGTACCGTAATCCGTGACAATGGTAACTTTATCAACCTTTGTATTAGCCGCTACTGTATGAAGAGTATCATTACCTGAACTATTTTCGCATTGTCCAATTTTCGAACTAGCTTTCATATTTCCAGCAGTAAAATTGAATACATTGGACGATTTACTGTTATTGAATGTGATACTTGCAGATTTATAATTACCACCATGTGATAATGTAATTTCTGCAACTGGCGCACCATTTTCTGGATATCTATTATAGTTATAAATATAATACTTTACTGATTCACCACTCCAGTATGCATTAATTGTATTATTAGTTGTATCGTAAGAGTTTTTATAGCTATTATCATAGCTCGGCATCGTTAACCAACCACCACCAGCAGTACATACATTTCTGTTTTCGTTATTATTGCTGATGTTTGTGAATCTCGCATCAGGTTGATTCCAAGAAACCGTTTCAGTATTCAAATTGCTAATTATACTCATATTGATTGTATTACCAGATACAGAAGAAGTCTTCTCAATTATATTACCTGATAAATCCGATAGCGATACCGACAATAACGGAGAGTAGGTTCCAGGATATTTGAATACAATTGTGTCTGTGGTTTCGGTAAAATCAATTAGCTGTTTTTCCATTTCTGTTCGGTAAGCATTAGTATCAGGAGCTGATCCATTAACCGAAACAAGCCATCCACCTGACTTTAACGCATCGTCATTACTTGAAGAGTAGGTGTATCCTAATTCAGCACTAATAGCTAAATTCCAATTAGAAAGTAACAGCGGACTCGCTTCTGAACCAACAGTTCGTCCAATGTTATCACTATAAGAAATAGTGTATGCTGAAATATTATATGCACCACTCAGTGATTCACTGAAATCACCGTGGAATACAGGTTGGGAGCGATTAGCACTTGACGCATTAACAATTATCTTTCCTAAGACATCTGTATTTCTGTCACCAACATCCCATAATACATAGCTTCCGTCTGTTTCAGAAATCCACCATTTTTCTTCGGTGATGCTATACCACTTATATTCTCCATCGCCATCTTCTGCATATACATTTGCTAAACGTATATCTTCAAGTATCCACTGTCCATCTTGTGAATAGTTGAATTCTGCAGCAACACCAGATTTTATTGTACCATCTGGGTTCAGCGGATACGTTGAAGGTTCAATGCTGCCAACGAATGGTCTAAATTCCCAAGTTGTCATATTTGTGTCAACAATATTTGATTTTACGATACCAGGAACATAGTATGTGACATTCTGATCACCACTACCTTTATATATCATTTTTGCTACAACAGAAGCTGTTGAAGCATATTTCATGTCCACACTAAATGATGCTTTGTTGTCTGGAGCAAATTGATATTCTTCAGCTGTCAGGCTATTTTCATACAGCTCAATTGGATATGGAGAAATCGCAGTAATAGATGGAGCAGTTGCATATCTAATTTCACTTCCATCATTTTCCGTTTCCGTCGATGTATCTTCAATAAAGATACGATTAAATGAATAGATACCAGGATTTGATATCAAGAACTGAACGGCTTTTCCATCAGAAGACAGTTTTCCTGTATAAGACTCTTTACTTGCGTTCCATACAAGTTCTGCATAAATATCTGTATTTGTTGAGCCTGCTAAACGATAGTATAGATTTACGCCATCGAGAGATTCTATAATGTTCCCTTTGTTGTCAAATACCTTAACACCAGCTATATCAACTACATTCTTACTCTTATCTTTCGCGTCCCATTCAAATGTAATATTGGACAATCCTGCTTCCTCTTCATCAAGCGCATAATCTAATTCTACAGATGCATAAATACCTAAGACAAGATTTATTGTCTTTTTGAATTCAGCGCCAATATCATAAATATCACCATTAATTACAAGATATTCAAGCTGATACTTACCTGATGTTATAAAATTGCCTGTACCTGACCAAATCCCTGAAGATTCACTCATATATACAGTTACATATTCATTGTATTCATTTCTGAACATTGCCTGCATTTCTGAAGGTCTAAACTGTTCAGATGCAGCTACATTGGCAGACAATGAAACCATGTAATTGTTGGCAGAAGTCATTTTAAAGACATCTGATGTAGGCTGATCCCACGTTAATGTATTAATCTTAAACCCTTCAATCTCTACTTTAACTTTCTGTTCTAACTCATATTCAATGCCCTCAATCCAAACACTATTTAATACATATGTACCTGGACGATTGAACACCTGAGTTCCTATTAATGTACTAGAATCTTCTGTTGATGAATTTAGTGTCAAAGGCAGCGGTTCCAACTGAACCCCTTGATGCTCATTAACCTGACGAACAAAGTTCACATAAACTGTCTTACCTGCAGTACTGATTCCATTAATATCAACTGTTACATTAGTTGATGCTGGTATTTCAGTAACTTCAAAAAGGTTTTTATCTACTTTTGCAGTTGCTACAACATATTCATTTTTCAGCTTATCATCTTCGATACTAATAAGTTCTTCTGTTGAGCCAAACTGTAAATTCAAATAACCTGTAATACTTGAGGTAGCATTTACATCTTCATTTTCCATCATCTCACCATCAATATACACAATTGCACTAATGAAGTGAGCTTCATTTTGACTTAAAGCTGTCACATAATGAATTTCATTATTATCACCATCAACAATAAAATTGCTTTCAGATGTTAATTCAAGAGGGACAGTAACTTTCCCAACTTCTTCGTACGCATGTTCCGGATTTAATGATGCCCTTGCTAATACATTACCTGCATCATCAATAAAGGCAACTGACAATGCAGAAAGAATATTTAGCATTCTTGCCTGCTCAAGTGGATCTTCTGGATAGAAAACAAAGCTACTACCTTTTCCTTGAGTTGTACTTGTTCCTTCAACCAAATCAGAACTTTCTTCCCAGATTCGATTAACTCCATCATACCCAGTTACAACTGTTTTAGGAGAATATTTCAATAATGATACAAAAATTTCTCTTGAATCAGAAATACCGTTATCATCTTCTTCATCTAGTTCTGTAAATAAAACTGGCTGATTTGTTTCCAATCCATAGAAATTTCCATAATTTAGATAATGATCTACAATAACAGTATCATCAACTTTATAAACAATTGATTCCATTGGATCAATCGACGCAGGGTTTGGCGCAGGATGATCTTTATCTGGTATATGATAAAACTGACGACCATCTTCATTTTCATAAACAATATAATTACTTGATGTGGTTAAAACTTCATACACAATTTCCGGTTTACCCTCAAGAATCAGATAAGAATTTTCCATATTTGTGCGAACCCAGAAGTCTATGGTCATACCATACACATCTGCGGCAGTTTCAATCATTTGTGAATTACCAAAGATAATATCTAAAATGCATGAATACTCTCCTGCACGTACAGATCTACCATTTCCTTCAATTAATTGAGGTACTGTAAATGGCTCTGCAGCGGAAGTGGAAATATTAGCTTTAACCGAAGCAGGAATACCACTATATTTAGCAGAAATGGTGATGTTTTTTGCATCCATTTTAGCGCCAGTCAACTGTTCATATCTTTGGAGTGCTCCACCTTGGATTACACCTTTATGAGTTCCAGAAAGCATTCCAAGCAAGTCTCCCATTCCCATATTACCCATTTGAGCAACAGTAAATGTATCATCAATTTTACAAGTATCAATTTCCACCATAAAATTGATATCATTGAAAATACTATCCAATAAAACAGAATCCTTACTTAAGGTTGCCTCAATGTTTGCCATATGAGTTTTTAAATTGTTATAATCTCTTTTGAATGTATCAAATCCAGTCATTAATTTTATATTTTTAGACGATAATGTACTTTGAGATTCATTCAGCAATTCATTCAGAGAAGTATAAGAATTCATCGTTAAATTCAGTTTAGTAATTTGAATATTGGCAATCTTGACATATGTTTCCCCTAACTCCGTCATTGCTTTATCAAATTCCTGAACCATTTTATAGAAAGTTGGCATATAACTCTTAACATTGCTATCTGAGTTATTCAGCTGATCGGTTAAGAAAACACCCATCAATCCTGCAATAGAATCTAAATATTCTTTATTTGTAACAAGTCCGGTATATGTCTGTTTTGAAGTTTCCAGTGAGGCAATTAAGTCATTTCTAAGTTCAACATTTCTCTCCGCATCTTCACCTGAGGCTGTAATCAGAACTGAAGAAATTGCTCGTACACCATATTCCGTTATGCTATCAATAACGAATTTTTCTTCCTCGATATCATAATTACTATATGAAAAATCGTAATTCATTGTTTGAATACGTCCATCTTTACTATACTCGACAGCACGCAAAGGACTATCTAATGTTGAAGATGTATTTAATGTAGCAGGTCTAAGCACTATCTTATTTAAGCCATAACTATTGTCATTTAAATTGATTAAGTTACCCCAAGTAATGTTTTTTTCGACCAGATTCTTATTGCTATCTCCAACTTGTGATGCTTCTGGTAATTTTGCCAATCCGTTCTCATCAGAGGTAACCAAAGCAATTTCCAAGTTACCATTCCCTACAATAGTAGTTGAAATATTTGATACTTCCGGTGCAACTGAAAGTGTAATCCACGCAAAAGATGCAGTTGTTAACATAACTGCAGACATTAAGAATAAAAGTCCAGCTGTAGCCAGTTTTTCTTTAACTCCTACAAGCCTCTTTTGATAATTACGTATGTTTCTTTGTGTTTCTCTCATACAGGATTACCTCCCCATCGCATACAATGACAATTCTTCATAACCGATAACTTTGTCATTCACTATCTGTGCGATTACAATTCGATAGTTTCCATTTATAATTTCAGCATCTTCTTTCACTGAAACTATGTAAGTAAGATTGTCTACTGTTCCCCAGTTAAAGAGTGCTTCTTTATCTGTCCACACATAGTCATTTCCTACTAGTTTTTCCATATAAATAGATACTTGATCTGTATTTAAAGTAAAGGAAATCGGATGATTTGTAATAATTCCTGACTGGAAAGAAGTAACTTTCAGCGGTTCAATATCAATTTTCATCATTTTCAGATCAAGTTGACATGCAACATTATCACCAACATAAGTCATAATGATGTAGTCCTTTTCTTCAAAGACAACATCTGTCTTTGAGAAATCAATCATCAAAGATGTGTTCCCTTCAATCAGGTTCAAATCAATTGAACCTTTTTTAGTTAACATCATCCATGAAGTTCCATTATCCAAAGAATAACGAGTTTTCTCTGGGAATCCTTCACCTTCAGTTAACGAAACAGTTGTATCTTTGTCGACAGACAAAGATATTTTAATTGGATTTAATTCATTGAAGTTTTCAGTTTCTGAAGTCATAGAAACCGACACTTCTTCACTATACTTATTTTCTTCTTTTAAAGTGAATTCTGCGTGATATTCATCCACTTTAATACCATTTTCATCCAGAATTTCCCACACTACAGTCACATTCTGCTGAACTGGGTCAATCACTTCAGGAACTTCTGGGGTTTCAGTTGGTTCAGGAGTTTCATCAACTTCAGGTTCAGGTGTTGTATCTGGAGTTTCAGTAGGTTCTGGGGTTACAGTTGGCTCAGGTGTCTCTGTCACTTCCGGCTCAACAGGAGTTTCAGTCACTTCTGGTTCTTCTGTAACTTCTGGTGTAACAGGTTCCTCTGTTGTTTCTGGAATAATTGTAGGAAC
>JAFYOL010000034.1 GCA_017560205.1 Erysipelotrichaceae bacterium
CAACGCATGATACGCATCATTGTTGGATAAAACATCATAGATATCAATCCCCTGCTTCTTCAACAACAGTTTCGTTTTATCATCGGCATAACCACCTGCAGCATCCGTAGGGCCATCTGTTCCATCTGACCCTACCGAAAAGACAGCTGAATCAAAACATTCACTAAGACCTTCAGCAGCTGCTAAAGCAAGCTCCTGATTACGTCCACCCTTGCCTTTCCCAGTCAGATGAACAACTGTTTCCCCTCCAGCAATAAATGCCAGAGACTCAGTTGTATTCTGATAGCTTTTAGCAATCGATGCTAAAAATGAACCTGCCTCTTTTGCCTGACATGTCAATTGATCTGTCAAAACAAACGGCTTATATCCCAGCTTTTCAGCAGCATCTGCCGCTGCATTACACAGATTACGTACACTTCCAGTAATAATTGTTTCTACATTATGCAGCTCTTTGGGAGTCTCTTTCTGAAGCAGTTCCATCGCATAATCCGAAAGGTTCAAATTGTACTTTTTAACAATCTCCAATGCCTTCTCACATGTAGACGAATCAGGATAAGCTGGGCCTGAAGCAATCATATCCAGTGGATCTCCTAAAACATCACTCAGCACAATACTGAACACATGAGCAGGTGCACAAATTTCAGCAAACTTACCACCTTTTACAGCTGAAATGCGTTTACGGATTGTATTGATTTCTGTAATATCTGCACCACAGCCCAGAAACTGTTTTGTAATGTCTGTCAGTTCTTCTGGTGTCACCAATGGTTTTTCAAACAGTGCACTTCCGCCTCCTGATAACAGGAATAAAACTGTATCATCCTCAGTCAAATCACTGACAACATCTAATGCAGCCTGTGTTGCAACAAATGAATTTTCATCAGGAACAGGATGCCCAGCCTCATAACATGTCATCTTTGGGATTTCAGTCATGACATGATCATACTTTGTCACCACAACACCAGCATCAATCTGATCACTTAATAAATCAGATGCAGCTTTTGCCATCTGCCAAGCAGCTTTACCAGCAGATACAACAATTAATTTACCTGATCCAAAAACTTTATTCTGTAAAGCCTGTGCTACTGCCTCATCTGGAAGGACACGATGAATTGATTCCTTAATAATCAAATTCGCATCGTTTCTAAGTGTCATAATTTCATCCCCTTATCCAAAAATCAATGTCAGTACAAAGATAAACAAAATTGAACATACACCCTGAACCAGAGTCACAGAATACAGGAATTGATACAACAAATCCCATCAATTCAATTGCAAGTTCTGGATGCTTTGGACCAACAAGTTTAACAACCATATCAGCCAGTTTCAACGCAGCCCCTGTTACTTCAAGAATCGAACCAATCAAAGCCCAAAAAATAATAACGATACCAATGTACCAGAAAAACCGCTACCGATAACAGAAGCAATGTCTGTAACAGGAATTCCTCCAATAACACCCAAGATTGTAGAAATTAAAAGAATGGATAAAAATGGATGGATTTTGAATTTCGAGATCATGACAATCATAACAACGACAGCCAGAATAAACACGACCACAAATGGTACTCCCGTCATAAAACTACTTCCTTATTATATTGTTTTACTAGGACGAAAAGAATTTTCTACCCCTTTTGTTAAGATAAGCGTATCATTCAAACGGAATAATGTAAAGCCTTGCATTTTCGCTTTTCGAATAACATTTTC
>JAFYOL010000035.1 GCA_017560205.1 Erysipelotrichaceae bacterium
AGGAAACGCGCAGAATTGAGAGCAAATAAAGCAGAAGAGAAGGCAAATAAAGCAGAAGAGAAGGCAAATAAAGCAGAAGAGATAGCAAGTGAAGAAAGAGTTAAGAGATCCATGGCAGAAGAGAAGGCAAATAAAGCAGAAAAGATGGTAAATGAAACTACAGCCAAGTTTTATGTGGCCACAAAGAAACTGCTTCAGATGGGTGTCAATATGCAATGTGTCATGGAGGCTACAGGGTTATCAGAGAGTGAACTGCTTGCGTTGATGGAGGCGTAGATTTTGAAAACTCATTGAAATTTAGGAGTTGTAGATTAGATATTGTGATACAATAAAATTATGGAAAAGAATCAGAAGTTGTATGTTTTAAAAGAAATGCCGGTTCATAGGGCTTTGATTTATTTGTCGATTCCGTCGATTTTAACGAGTCTTGTGAATACGCTGCACAATATCATTGATACGATGTTTATTGCTCAGCTGCAGGATAATGCGATGATTGCGGCGACGACAGTTGCGCTTCCAATTGCGGTGTTATCACAAGCTGTTGGTGATGGGATTGGTGTAGGAAGCGGAAGTTATGTAGGTCGTCTTTTAGGGGCGAGGGATGAGCGCAAGATTGAACAAACGGTTGAGTCTTCGATTACGTTGACGTTCCTTGTTTCAATTGTTGCGTTGTTATTGTCATTGACAATCTTAAAGCCTGCGATTTCACTGTATACAGATGATCCTGATGTTGCGTATCATACATATAATTATCTGAAAGTATTAATGACGTTGTCATTCTTTACAATCTCAAAACAGGTTTTAGCTAATATGTTGAGAGCGAGTGGGGATGTCAAGTTTCCAATGTATACGATTGTAGGAAGTATCTTTTTAAATATTCTGTTGAATCCAATCTTTATGTTTGATTTTGGGTTTGGATTAAAGATTCAGGGGGCGGCAATTGCGACAATTTTAGCTGAGGCGATTGCAGCATTGTTGATGTTTTATCGTATTACCAGATCAAGTTGTCTGATCAGATGGCGTTTTGGTCATTTTTCATTGACGATGAATTCCTTGAAGGAAATTTTTAATGTGGGTATTCCTGTGTTTATTCGCAATGGTTTATCAAGTATGTCTTATGGTTTCTTTGCCAAGTCAGCTGGTTTGTTTGGAACTGAGTTTGTGGCTGCCAGTGGTATTGCGCGTAAGGGTGAATACTTTGCTCGTTTTGTGATTATGGGGATGGCTCAGGGTTATCAGCCGTTTGCGGCTTATAATTATGGTGCCTGCAATAAGAAGCGTTTGATGTCATCGATGAAGATGGCGATGGGCTTTGGTGTTGTTTATGGTCTTGCGATGGGGTCATTCTTCCTGTTTTTCCCGCATGTCTTTATGTCTTTGCTTACATCGGATGTCAATCTGATTGAAATGGGGAAATATATTCTGGTAGGTTATGCTTTTGCAGTGCCGGTGGTGGCGATTTATCAGATCTGTGCATCAAATTTCCAGGCCATGGGAAAAGGGAAGTTGTCTTTCTTCAGTTCTGTGCTGCGTCAGGGGATTGTGTATTGTCCGTTGGTAAGTATCCTGCCTCGTTTGTTTGGGGTAACGGGAATGTATATCGTTCAGCCGATTGCAGACTGGATGAGCGCAATGATTGTGGTGCTTTTGTCAAAATCCATTCTTCAGGAAATCCGAAGCATGGAAGCTTGATTCAATGTTATAGTATGAGGAGATTTGTTTATGTCAGTTTATGTTCTTGATCAGGAAAAAAAGAGTGTGCTTGATGCAGGGTTTGCGGCTGCGTTTGAGTGTGAGCCAGAGCGTTATTTCTCTGCGCCAGGTCGTACTGAAATCGGTGGTAATCATACAGATCATCAGCGCGGTCGTGTTTTAGCTGGTGCAGTCAATCTTGAAACGGTTGCAGCAGTGAAGGTGAATGGAACCAATGTGATTCGTATTCAGTCTCAGGGGTATCCTTTGAGTGTTGTGGATTTGAGTGAATTGTCTGTAGTGGATGCTGAAGCGAACACAACACCTGCTTTGATTCGTGGTGTTGCGTCACGTTTTACTGAAATGGGTTGTCATGTTCAGGGATTTGATGCGTATGTTACCTCTACTGTATTGCCAGGTTCTGGTCTTTCTTCTTCCGCAGCATTTGAAGTGCTGGTAGGGACAATCATCAATCATCTGTTTTTTGAAGGGAAGGTATCTGCACCTGAAGTTGCGATGATTGGTCAGTATGCTGAAAATGTGTACTTTAAGAAGCCTTGTGGTTTAATGGATCAGACAGCTTCTGCTGTAGGGAATCTGGTAACGATTGATTTCTTTGATAAGAATCATCCAGTGATTGAACCTGTTGACTTTGATTTTGCATCTTGTGGTCATGCTTTGGTCATTGTGGATAGTGGTGCAGATCATGCTGATCTTACGGATGAATATGCTGCAATCACCAATGAATTGAAGGCAATCTGTGCTTATTTTGGAAAAGAAGTTCTGACTCAGATTGATGAAGCTGAGTTTTATCAGAATCTTGCATCATTAAGAAAAGTGTGCGGTGATCGTGCTGTATTGCGTGCAATGCATTTCTATGCTGAAAATGCACGTGTTGTCAAACAGGTGGAAGCGCTGCGAAACAATGATTTTGATGCTTTCTTGAAGCTGATCTGTGAAAGTGGTCATTCTTCATACATGTATCTGCAGAATGTAATTCCTGCAGGATATACTGCCCATCAGGATGTTGCGGTAGCTTTGGCATTGTGTGCTCATGCGTTAAATGGGCGTGGTGCTTATCGTGTGCATGGCGGAGGTTTTGCCGGAACTGTGCAGGCTTTTGTGCCATATGATCTTTTGGATCAGTTTGTAAAGACACTGGATGGTGTTTTAGGTCAGGGTGCATGCCACGTCTTGAACATTCGTCCTCATGGCGGAGTAGAAGCATTTACTGAATAAAAAGAAAAGGCACGCAAGTGCCTTTTAGAGTTGGAGGAAAGTATGAAAAAGATTGTGATTGTTGCTACAGGTGGAACGATTGCAGGTGTCGGAGAAAAAGGGAAGACAGTTGCTTATCATGCAGGAGAAATCAACATTGATGATATCCTGGTGACCATTCCTGATGTCAAGCATCTGGCTTATTTGGAAATCGTACAGTTTATGAATGTGGATTCCAATGAAATGAATCCGGACATCTGGATGAAGTTAAGCAATACCATCAATCAGATTATCAAATGTGATGATGTTGATGGGGTTGTGGTCACTCATGGAACAGATACCATTGAAGAAACCTCTTATTTTTTGAATCTGACTATTCATTCTGATAAACCAGTTGTTTTGACTGGGGCTATGCGTCCGGCAACGGCTACATCAGCGGATGGTCCATACAATTTATATCAGGCGATCGCATTGGCTGCCAATGATGAAGCTAAAGGTCATGGTGTCATTGTGCTGTTTTCCAATACCATTTATTCAGGACGTGATATTCAGAAGGTCAATAACTATAAAATTGATGCCTTTGACCAGAAGTCATTTGGCTGTCTTGGCTATATGCAGGATGAAAGAGCGTATTTCTTTTCAAAGACATTCAAGACACATACTGTACAGTCCATGTTTTCAAATGAGAAACTTGAGAAGCTGAGTTCGGTTGCGATTGCCTATTATTATGCAGGGGCAGATGAGGCTTATCTTGAATATCTGGCTCAGCACAATGATGGAATTGTGCTGGTTGGAAGTGGAAATGGGAATTTCTCCAAGGCGTGGGTTCGCATGATTGAAACGTGTTATCAGAAGTATGGTACTGTGTTCGTGCGTGCTTCTCGTGTACCTTTGGGGATTGTATTTTCAGATCATGTGTTTGACCCAAATCAGCGCTGTATTTCATCCAATACGTTAAGTGCACAGAAAGCTCGTATCCTGTTGATGCTGGCGCTGACCAAAACAACTGATTTTAAAGAACTGAAAACGATATTTAAAAAATATTAAAGACTATTTCCGAGGAAATAGTCCCTTTTAATTTGATAATGTCTGATATTCCTTTGGTGAAATACCGTATTCTTTTTTAAAGGCTCTGTAGAAGGTGACATAGTCATTGAATCCACAGGTTGTACCTATTTTCTCTAAGGGTTCTCCCTGTTCAATACGAAGTTTGGCGTGAATCAGTCTTCTTTGTGTGACAAAGCGATAGAAACTGATGTCCATCTGTTCATGAAACATTTTAGAGAGTGTGCTTTTTGAAATCAAAAAATGATGGGCAGTATCATCCAGAGTGATTTTAGAAGTATAGTTCTTTTCAATGTAAGAGATGATTTTATCTAAATCACTTTGTTTAATTTTAGGTAAGTGAAGATGTTCTGAAGACATGATGCGATACAGTTCAGTCAATAACAGTCCAGTGTTATAGTAAAGGGCACCCTGCCATCCAGGTTTTTTCTGTTCAGATTCTTTTATGCCTTTTAAAAAGTAATTCTTCAATGATTCGTATTCTGTGTCAGTGGTGCGAATCAGATAATAATTCTGCAGCTGTGGTGTCTGATAGTCAGGCAGATTTTCAATCAGTTTTGCGATGAATTCTGCAGAAACCCATACCACAATACGTGAATAAGGTTCTTTGAGCTGTTCATGAAAGATAGGACGATGAGAGATGCCTGGGGGTACCAAAATGATGTCACCCTGATGGACAGAGTAGCGTGTTTCACCAATCAGATATTGAAGATGTCCGCTTTCACAATACAGGACCTCATAAAAGGCATGGCTGTGGAGCTGTACTGTTTCATTGGAGAATGAAATATCACGATGAGTGTTGACTAGTGGTGAGTACATTTGAAGCTTCTGATAGAAGTTCAGATTCATCTTTTCTATGATGTCCATAAAGGATTGTCTGAATTCATAGGGGTCAGATGAAAATGAAGTTCCATAATTGTCCTGAAGAAACTGAACAAGAGCATTCTGATCAATGCCTAATGTATTAATGATTTGTTGAATCTGTGTTGTGTTCATAAAATGGTCCTTTTTATAAGATAAGAATATCACAAAATACTCGATTTGTAATAAATTGTGGTGATTTTGCAATTAAAGTTACAAATCTGTTTTTGTATACTGATGTTATCAAGGATTATTATAAGGAGAAGACTATGACAACAAAATCTAAATCAATCCGTCCATTTGGTGTCAAGGACCAGGTGGGATACGTCTTCGGCGACATGGCAGGTAGCTTTGTAAACCTGTTCGTTGACGCTTATTTTCTAACTTTCTGTACTTATGCATTAGGTATTGATGCAAAATGGATGGCATCATTGTTCCTGTTTGCACGTCTGTGGGATGCAGTGAATGACCCTATCATCGGTACATTCCCTGACAGATGGAGACTAGGTAAGAGCGGTAACAAGTTCACACCTTGGATCAAGCTGTTCATGATTCCACTGGCTCTGTCTGGTGTACTGTGCTTCAGCAATGTGCCATTCACTGGTGTTGCGCTGCATGCATGGGTTGCGTTTGTTTATGTTCTGTTCGGTATGAGCTATACTGGTACATCTATGCCATTTGGGGCAATGGCTAATGCTGTATCAACTGACCCAGTTGACCGTTCTAAACTGAGCCGTGCTCGTTCTATCGGTGGTGGACTTGTAGGTGCTGTTGCGCTGAGTATGGTTCCTGTATTCTGCTTTGACGCAAATGAAAACATCATTCCTGAACGTTTCACTCTGCTGGCTGTTATCTTTGGTGTATGCTGCATCGTGAGCTATCTGATTCTGTGCAACTTCACACTGGAACGTGTAAAAGATGAAAAGCCTGCTGGTGAAAAGTTTGACTATGGTAAAGTCATCAAGGCTGCATTGAAGAATCGTCCTTTGATTGGTGTAATGGTTGCCACTATCGGTTCTATGTTGACAATTACTGGTTCAAGCCAGACTTACAGCTATATCTATAAGGAAGTTTACCACAACACGGATATGATCATGGTTGCAACTGTTGCAGCTATGCCATTCATGTTTGTTGTATTCCCAATGATTCCAAAGCTGGTTAAGAAGTATGGTAAGCGTAATGTTATCCTGATTACTTCTGCATTCTCTTTGGTTGTATCTTTGTTGAAGGTTGTATTCTATGTTGATAACGTTGTTCTGTTTACTGCATTGAACATTGCTTCTATGGTTGGTCAGACTGCATTCACAATGCTGATCTGGGCTCTGGTATCAGACTGTCTGGATTACAGTGAATGGAAGATGGGTGTACGTTCTGATGGATCAATGTACTCTCTGTACACATTCAGCCGTAAGATTGGTTCAACTCTGGCATCTACTGGTATCGCATTCTTCCTGGGTGTTGTTGGTTATGTATCAGGTCAGAACGTTGTTCAGACACCTGAAGCTGTAACTGGTATCTACTATGTCTGCAACCTGATTCCAGTCATCTGCTATGCACTGCAGATGATCGGGGTAGGTCTGATTTTCAATCTGGATAAGCAGAAAACAGACGAAATGTATGCTGAAATGGCAAAGATTCGTGCTGCAAAGGGCGAATAAAAAATGAAAAAGGTGGATCTTCACCTGCATGCAACACTGTGGAACATTCCTAAGATGGGAAAGATGCATCTTTCCAGCGCGGAAAAGATGATTCCTCATTTAAAGGAACTGGGTATTCGCAAGGCAGTGTTGATGTCAGGCTGTGAAAAGAAACTGCCGATGGGGAAAAATTCAACCAGCAGAAAAATCTGTGAAAAGTATCCTGAATACTTTGCATGGATGTGCATGCTGGATGATAA
>JAFYOL010000036.1 GCA_017560205.1 Erysipelotrichaceae bacterium
ATTTTCCACCTGTTGCAGACTTCCAGTTACCTCTGAGAAATTCTTCTGCAAGAGTATCTGTGGACAGCAACACTTCAGCTGTATCCTCAAAATCGAAGAAATCAATCAGTTTTTTAACATCCTTTTCTGCATCACCACCTAGTCCCCACCAACCATAGTAAGACTGTTGAACCTTAATCAGTAATAAATATTTGTCACTGTCTTTATACCCTTCCACAAATCTTGTATCAGCTTGATCTATTTTTCCTTCTCTATACAGTTTCACTGCTTCGCTGTATAACAATTCTTTTAATTCATTTCTAATTTCAGAAATGTTATTCATATCATTATATTCAGAAGTAGAAAGATAGTTATAAGCTTTTAAGTAATCATGCTCTTCATAAAAGATATATAGACCTTTTCTAAATTTTATCTCTTTTACTTTTTCTTTGGAATCCTTATATTTAGCTGCTGCCAATAGCTGATATTTACCTATTGCTGCATCAAAATTGTTGGAATCAGCTAATTGAGCAGCATGGCGATAATCTGCTTCATGTACCATAGTGTCAGCATCAAGGAACCCAGGGATGGTGGCAAACAGTTCTTTGGCTGTAGAATATTGCTGATTTTCCATCATAGTTCCAGCTTCAATGTACACTGCAAGTTGCTTATCATGCAACTTTGTAATAGCAGGTACAAGCAGGATGTTGTCAGCAGAATTAAATTCACCTTTCTTTGCAAAACTGCGAGCTGCTAAATAGCTGCCTAAATAACCTACAACTATCACAACTACAATTGCAGAAATAGCAATCTGAACTTTGTCTTTGTGTGTAATTCTTGTTGCCTTTGATGTAGTGGATTTAATATTATGGACTTCTTCTTTAGGGATAAAAGGCTTAACATTATATTCAGAGAGCCTCAGTATGACAGTCTGCATGGTATCAAATCTATCTTCAGGTTGCATCTGCATACCTTTATTGATAATTTGAGCAAATGTGCTGTTCTCATTTGTGCAAATATCTTCAGTACTTCTTTGGAGAGAATTCGCAGGAATAGTGCCAGAAGAAGCATAGTAAAGTACAGCACAGAAAGAATAGATGTCAGATAAAATGCCTCTTCCAGATCCACTGTAAATTTCCTTTGCAGCAAAGCCACTGATGTATCTGTCAGCCTCTGATCCTGTTGGTGCAATTAACTTAGCTGTTGCACCAACCATAATGGTATCAGGAGACACTTGGAGATGAGGCTGTCCATTATTGTGCATATCTCTTAATTGCAGAGCAACAGGCAGCAAAAGTGCAACAGCATCATGGATGCCCAAACCATTGGGATATGAAGCCATAAAATTTCTAAGAGTTGTATTCTTCTTTTTACTTGTACCTTTGGAGAATTTTGTTTTTCTGTTAGGTTCAATATGGTTCTTGGAAGCTTGCTGTATACTTGAATAAGGTGATGCACATTCAGCAGATGAATTTGTTGCACGAGTATGTGCAGGAGCTTCCTTTATTGATGGGATGGTGCTTTGTGGACTGGGTATCTGATTGGTGGGTTCATCATCTCTAAATTGGAATCCCTCAAGCACACCTCTGTTTTGTAGAGTCCTTAATCCAGAAGTTGCAAAAATCCAAGTCCAAAGAAAATAGGGACCACCTGTAGAAGCTTCACCCCTAAGTGCAATGAATACAATCATTACTAAAAAATTGAATCCATAGCAACGACGATTATACTGTTTTTTTGTTATTGTTTTCTTTCTTGTGCGAGAATAGATAAAAGGAAATGCACCATAAGCAAGAACTGTAATAACAAAAGAAATAAGAATAATTGGAATGTAAACTTCAGGTCCTTGCAAGAACATCTCATAACTCATGTTTTGATCACCTTATTTCAATATTTGTTCTACAACTACAGTGTTGTACAATAGACCATAAGAATTATCCATATTTAGTATATCATGCTGTGTTGTATTCTGTCTATTCTTTGTTTTTGTTTCAAAGTTGCATCTTTACTGCACCATTATCGACTGTCCATCATCGTCTCCCAGAATTGAAAAGCCTCTCGCACAGTTTTGAGGGCAGACCCCGCCACAGAAATGGTTTCAATAATATCCCTTTTCTATTGGCTTCTGGTATGGTATAGTATTTGAAAAGTTCATTTCAAAAGGGGAGTGCCACAATGGGAGAGGTAAAGAATATCCAGGTGGAAGCCAAGCATGGCAGAAAGCAAAACCAGAAGATGAAGCCTTATGTTGTGCTGCAATTCCTTATGAAAGAGACTGATGAAAACCATCTTGTCACAGCCTATGATATTGCTGGTTATCTGGAAGCCTGTGGTATCGATGCCGAGCGTCGCTCCATCTATAAGGACATAGAGGAAATCAATAAAGCTGTCCTGATGATGGAAGAAGAATGCACCATCCAGGAGGCAGAAGAAATGCTGGATGATGAGGAAAATGAAGAACTGAAGCTGATCCACTACGACAAGCATCGCAAAGGATTCTATGTGAAGGACAGACACTTCGATCCCTCTGACATTCGTCTCCTGGCTGAGTGTGTGTATTCTGCGAAATTCATCGCCCAGGGACAGGCTGAGAGACTTGTGGGAGTGGTTTCTGAATTTGTCAGCAAACACCAGGCATACACCATGAAGCACGATGCTCTGCTGACTGACAGAGTGAAAACCAATAACAAACAGGTTCTCAGAAACATTGGATCCATCAATGATGCTATGAGTCGCAAGGTTATGGGTGAGCCGCACACCCCTGAGAAGATCAAGTTCAAGTATGTGGATTACACCATCGACAGCCTGGACAAGCCTCAAGCCAGAAGAAAGGGCGAATGGTATGTGGTTAGCCCCTGGCGTTTGCTGATCAATGATGGCAACTATTATCTGATGGGTTTCGATGATAAGTACCAGAAGATTCTGACCTTCAGAGTGGACAGAATGGAAGATGTCAGAATGACGGGCTTGCCCAGAGACGGCGAAGAGGCAGCTGCCGCCACAGCCATCAATAAATATGCCCAGCAATCCTTCTCTATGTTTGGTGGTGAAACCCAGCGAGTGAAGATTCGTTTCGATAATAAAATGCTGGGCACCGTCTTGGATCGTTTCGGGCGTTCGGCGGTGGTCTACACCAAAGAGGATGAAAAGCACTTTGTTCTGACTGCCGATGTGAAAGTCAGCGAACAGTTTTATGGCTGGCTGTTGGGTTTTGGCAAAAAGGCACAGCTGATCTATCCTGCCACAGCAGTGGAGGATTTCAAAGCCTATCTGGACAGGGTAAGGGAACTTTACTGATTTTGAACATTAGACAATATAAAAACACTTCTGTTGTTAAAAACAGAAGTGTTTTATTATCTATAACATAATATTGAAAAAAAGAATTTGAGAGAGTACAATGTAATTGGATTGATGTATATCAACAAAATAGAAAGGTCGATTATTTTTTGAAAAAGACTGACATTATTTCTAAAGCTGTAAACGCACTAAACTTTGGTTCTCTGTTTAAGAGAATTGATATTCAGCCGACACACATCACAACAGTTGCAGGAATAAACTATTCCAATGGACTTAAGTTTATTACTGGTGTTGTTGTTCCAAAGTGTGCAACAAAGGCTGGCTATCGTGAGTATCTTCCGATACTTATCAATCACGGATTATCAGTCAAAGAAGCTGCTGATGCATGTGGGATTTCTCTCTCTTATGCTTATAAACTTCTTAGAGTAAAGTAAAGTCGATTCATAATTCACGATCGTTCATGTTTCGTTGTTTTCATAATTAAAATTCTCCTTTTTAATTTGATTTATGGTTCTCACTCACATCAATCCAATGAGGCCACTGTGCAAAAGCGCAGTGGCCATTGCTCATTGTGCTGACTTATCTAGACAGAATAAGGATCTGTACGAAAGTTGCTAAAAAGTTGTTAAAAAGGTGTAAGATTTTTGCTTGAATCTTACACCTTTCTTGCTGCTTATTTGTTCGTATTTTGAATATTAAGATTCAAAAATTGCTCAGTGGACTGGCTTTGTGGTACTGTCTGCAAATATCATCGTCAGTCAGATCCAAATAAGCCTGTTCTGTGACCTCCACACTGGAGTGTCCCAGGATCTTACTGAGGGTAAACAGATCCATACCATTCATCAAACATCTCTTGGCGAAGTTGTTTCTCAGACAGTGGGGACAGTATTCTTCGTTCAGACCAATCCTGTTGATGTACCTCTTGAAGTTGGTTTCAAAGTTGTGGACATTGATGTGACCTCCATGATCCTTCACAGGGAAAAGGTACTCACTTTCCACATATCTATCTTTGAACTGAAGCCAGCGACG
>JAFYOL010000037.1 GCA_017560205.1 Erysipelotrichaceae bacterium
AGGCTGAAGGTAATCTTTCAGCCAGCGATGAGCGACAGTGTTGATGTTATCTTTGTTCATACAAATCTCCCTGCATGACATTCATTTTTGCCATAAGCTTATCAATATCATTGGTGACCTGAGTTTTATTTAAAGTCCATAAAGGACCATACAACGAATCTTTCATGCCATCTCCTGTAACGCGCTGAATGACCATTGTATCAGGAAGATAACGAAGCTGTGTAACGACCAGTTCAACATATTCTTCCTGTGATAAAAGATGAAAAGGCTTCTCTTTGTATTCTTTCAGTATCTTGGTGCCTTCAATCAGATGAAGCATGTGAATCTTTACGGCATGAATTGGAAGTTTTCCAATGACCTTCGCTGTTTCAATCATCATTTCTTTTGTCTCATCCGGCAGTGAATTCATGATATGAACACAGATCTTGCAGTTTGTTGAAGAAAGACGCAGAACTTTGTCTTTAAATTCTTTGAATGTATGAGCACGATTGATGCGCTGGGAAGTTTCATCATGAATGGTCTGCAAGCCAAGTTCAATCCAGATTTCTTTGGACTGGGCACATTCATTCAGATATTCAATCACATCTTCTTCCAGACAGTCAGCACGAGTTGCCACACAGATTCCCATCACATCATTCCGCTGCATAAAAGGTTCAATGCAGTCTTTGATTTTGCATAATGGACCATATGTGTTGGTATAGGACTGAAAATAAGCCATGAGTTTGGCATCAGGCCATTTTCGATGCATGACTTCTGCACCTGATTCAAACTGTTCCAGAAGATTCTTAGTAGTGACTCCCTGGAATTCACCTGATCCTAATGAACTGCAGAAGGTACATCCACCCACTGATTTAGAACCATCACGATTTGGGCAGGTAAAACCTGCATTTAAAGGAACTTTGCAGACTTTGTGTCCAAAGTGAGATTTCAGATAATAGTTCCAGGTGTGATAACGTTTGTTGTCTAAACTGTATGGAAAAGGATTGTGCATAGTTCCTCCTAGAAAACACAGAAATACACTGCCAAAGCATGCATCAGTGTGCCTGCCAGGATGAAGCAGTGGAATAATTCGTGAAAACCAAACAGATGATTGAAGTTTGGTTTTTTCATCATGTAGATTATACCACCGATAGAGTAGAAAATGCCACCTGCGACCACAAGAATCATGCACCCTGTACTTAAATTCTGTACGAAGGCAGGAAGATAGAAGACAGCTGCCCATCCCATCAAAAGGTAAAGCAGTGTTGTTGCGATACGTGGTGCATCAATCCAGAAGATTTTCATCATGATTCCGCCAATTGCGACAAACCACAGGATACCTAAGAAAATGATGGCTTCTGTACGTTCAAAATAAGGGAGTACAAAAGGAGTATAAGAACCTGCAATAAGCACAAAGATCATAGAATGGTCCAGCTTGCGTAAAATGCGATGTGCTTTTTTCTGAATGGATACAAAATGATAGATACTTGAAGCACTATACAGCAGTACTGCAGACAATGAGAAAACACAGGCACTGAAGACAATGACTGGATCAGTATTTTCAATAAAACCTTTTAAAAGATAACAGAAAGTAAGAAACAAGGCAGAAAGTGCACCATAAAAATGAGTTGCACAACTGATACGGTCCTGAGCATTTAAAAACATATAACCACTCCATTCTAGCTCATCTAGTTATGAAAACTAGATGTATACTTTTATTGTATTCAGAATTTCTAAAAATGCAATGAAAGTGAAGTGATAAATTGACTTTTTTATAAAAAACAAGTAGAATGAAGGAGCGTTGAAAAGAAGTAGTAGTCAGAATATGAAGCGCTTAGAGAGCTGATGGTTGGTGCAAATCAGTCGTTCAGTCTGATGAACTCGTCTTGGAGCAGAATCTAATCCATTCCGTATCTCTGCGTTAAAGAGGTGAAGGTGCATGTCATGTCGGCATGAACTAAGGTGGTACCGCGTAATCTACGTCCTTAGAGCAAGGGCGATTTTTTTATTTTAGGAGGAAAGAAAATGAGTTATCAGCATCTTGACATTGAAAAGAAGTGGCAGACGTACTGGGAAGAAAAAGATACTTTCCATACCGATACACATGATTTCTCAAAACCAAAATTCTATGCACTGGATATGTTCCCATATCCATCAGGTGTAGGTCTGCATGCAGGTCATCCTGAAGGATACACTGCAACAGATATTGTATGTCGTATGAAGCGCATGCAGGGCTATAATGTACTGCATCCAATGGGATTTGACAGCTTTGGTCTGCCTGCAGAGCAGTATGCAATCCAGACTGGAAACAACCCAAATGGCTTTACACTGCACAACATCAAAACATTTACTGAACAGTTGAAAATGCTTGGTTTCAGCTATGACTGGGACAAACAGGTTTCGACTTGTGATCCAAGCTTCTACAAGTGGACACAGTGGATTTTCAAACAGCTGTTTGAACAGGGACTGGCAAAATGCGTTGAAATGCCAGTGAACTGGTGTGAAGAACTGGGTACAGTTCTGGCTAACGATGAAGTCATCGATGGTAAATCTGAACGTGGAGGATATCCTGTTGTCCGCAAGAACATGCGTCAGTGGGTTATCGATATCGTTAAATACGCTGAAAGACTGCTGGAAGGTCTGGATACAATCGACTGGCCAGAATCAACAAAGGAAATGCAGAGAAACTGGATCGGCAAATCTACAGGGGCTCATGTTGATTTTACTGTTGATGGTCATGATGAAAAGTTCACTGTGTTCACAACTCGCTGCGATACTCTGTTTGGAGCTACTTACTGTGTATTGGCTCCTGAACATCGTCTGATTGACATGATCACAACAGAAGATGCAAAAGAAGCTGTGGAAGCTTACAAGAAGGCTTGTGCGACAAAGAGTGATCTGGAACGTACAGAACTGAACAAGGATAAGACAGGTGTGTTCACTGGTGCCTATGCGATTAATCCAGTTAACGGCAAGAAGATTCCAATCTGGATTTCTGACTATGTACTGGCTACTTATGGTACAGGTGCAATCATGGCTGTTCCTGCGCATGATGATCGTGACTATGAATTCGCTAAGAAGTTCAATCTGGACATCATTCCAGTACTTGAAGGCGGAGATGTAACAAAAGAAGCATGGACTCAGGATGGTATTCATATCAATTCTGGTTTCATGGATGGCATGAACAAGCAGGATGCGATCAATGCGATGATCGCATGGCTCACTGAAAAGGGCTGTGGTGAAGCTAAGGTCAACTATCGTTTAAGAGAATGGATCTTCGCTCGTCAGCGTTACTGGGGTGAACCAATTCCTGTGGTTTATCTGGAAAACGGTGATACAGTTGCACTGACTGATGATCAGCTGCCGCTTTTGCTTCCAGATGTAGAAGACTACTCACCATCAAAGACAGGTGCTTCTCCACTGGAAAAGGCAACTGACTGGCTGAATGTGGAAATCAATGGTGTCAAAGGTAAGCGCGAAACAAGCACAATGCCTGGATCTGCAGGAAGCAGCTGGTATTTCCTGCGTTATATCGATCCACACAATGAAAATGCACTGGCAGATCCTGAACTGCTGAAGCACTGGCTGCCTGTTGACTTGTACATCGGTGGTCCAGAACACGCTGTAGGTCATCTGCTTTACAGCCGTAT
Source organism: Erysipelotrichaceae bacterium (assembly GCA_017560205.1). GTDB lineage: Bacteria > Bacillota_I > Bacilli_A > Erysipelotrichales > Erysipelotrichaceae > RGIG1896. The sequence continues at coordinate 3,630 of JAFYOL010000037.1, forward strand.
GTGGAACAATTTCCTGTATGACATCGGTGCTGTTCCTGTAAAAGAACCATTCAAGAAACTTGTTCATCAGGGTATGATCCTGGGGGCTAATGGTATCAAGATGGGTAAACGTTTCCCTGAATTCGTTGTTGATCCTAATACAATCGTAATGAAGTACGGTGCAGATACAATGCGTGTTTATGAAATGTTCATGGGACCGCTGGAAGCATCTAAACCATGGAGTGATCAGGGTGTTGATGGAAGCAGAAAGTGGCTGGAACGTGTATGGCGTCTGGTGATGGAAACAACTGAAAAACAGACAGATGAGCCAACACCTGCACTGGATTACAGTTATAACTTCACTGTGAAGAAAGTTTCTGAAGACTATGAATCTCTGAACTTCAACACTGCAATTTCTCAGATGATGATCTTCATCAATGACTGCTACAAGCAGGAAAAAATCAACAAGGACATGCTGATTGGATTTGTAAGACTGCTGTCTCCAATTGCACCACACATCTGTGAAGAAATGCATCAGGCACTGACTGGTGAAGAAACACTGGCATATGCTGCATGGCCAACATACGATCCTGCCAAACTGGTACTTTCCGAAGTAGAAATCGTTGTTCAGGTCAATGGTAAGCTGCGTGCTAAGTTCCAGGCTGCAAAAGATGCAGAAAACGATGTACTGGAAGCTCAGGCAAAAGAAGCTGTTGCTGCACAGCTGGAAGGCAAGACAATCCGCAAGGTGATCGTTGTTAAAAACAAGCTCGTTAACATCGTTGCAAACTAACAAATGGAAAAGTGTCTCTTATGGAGGCACTTTTTTTCTGTTTTGTGATAAAATCTGAGAGAGGTGATTGTATGTTAAGCAAGTATCATGACCAGATTGATTTCAATTGTCCGATGAGTGATTATCCACGTCCTCAGATGGTCCGTGATTCTTATCTGTGTTTGAATGGACCATGGCATTACACCATTACAGGTCAGCACAGAACATGTTCAGGGCAGGCACTTGTACCATTTTCTCTGGAATGTGAACTAGGCGGTGGTCTTGATCCTTTAAAGGCGGATGAAGAACTTATTATGGAAAAAGAAGTCATTCTGCCAGAAGGATTCAATCGTGGAAAAGTATTGCTTCATCTGGATGCTGTGGATGCATTCTGTGAGGTGTATGTCAATCAGAAACATGTGGCCTCATCAAAATGCGGATATCTTCCTGTAGTATGCGATATCACGGATGCACTTGCTCAAACCAATCAGATCAAAGTCGTAATTCAGGACCCAACTGAACTGAAGGGTCAGATGCGTGGTAAACAGTCTTCTGATCCTAAAGGAATCTGGTATACAGCACAAAGTGGTCTATGGCAGAGTGCATGGCTGGAAAGTGTACCTGTTCATTACATCACATCATTAAAAATGACTCCTCACTTTGACAAAAAAGAACTTGAACTGATCATCAACACAAATTATGATGCAATGGCTCAAGTTGAACTGGAAGGTCAGATTCATGAAGTGAAAACCAATGAACCTGTTTATCTTTCCGTTCATGAACTTCATCCATGGAGTCCTGATACACCATACCTGTATGATTTTAAAGTTCAATTTGAACAGGATGATATCTCATCGTATTTTGCGATGCGTAAATATTCGATTGAAAAAGACAAAGATGGCATCAAGCGTCTTTTCCTCAACAACAAACCTCTTTTCCATACAGGTTTGCTGGATCAAGGATATCTCAGTGAAACTCTGCTGAGCTGGCCATGTGATCAGGCTATGATTGATGATATCAAAGCGGCTAAATCCATGGGCTTTAACATGCTTAGAAAACACATTAAGGTAGAACCTTTGAGATGGTATTATCATTGTGATCGACTGGGCATGCTGGTATGGCAGGATATGGTCAGCGGTGGTGGTCCTTACAACAAGTTCACCATCAATCTGCCACTCTTTACAGATATCCACTACAAAGACAATCTCTATTGGCTGTTTGGACGCAGAACAGAAGAAGAAAAACAACAATGGCTGAAAGACTTTAAAGGCATCATTGATCATCTGTACAATGTACCATCCATTGCGATGTGGGTCATCTTTAATGAAGGATGGGGTCAGTTTGATGTGAAAAATGCTTATGCGCTGCTCAAGAGCTGGGATACAAGCCGTACCATCATACCATGCAGTGGCTGGCATGATCAGAAAATCGGCGATGTCAGAAGCTGGCATGTGTATTTCAGACCGTATCGATTCAAGAAAGATCCACTTGATCGCTGTGTCATTCTTTCTGAATTTGGAGGATATCAGCTTCCGGTTCAAGGACATCTTGTCTCAGAAGAACCTTATGGCTACAAGGCGATTTTAAACAGCACTCATTTAGAGGCAGAATTGACTGAACTGTATGCCAATCAGATTCTGCCTGGTAAAAAACAGGGCTTATCTGCCAGTGTATTTACACAGCTTACCGATGTAGAGCGTGAAGTCAACGGATTGATTACGTATGATCGTAAAGTGCTTAAAATCAATCCAGATGTAATGAAAGCACTCAATGAAGCATTAAATCAGGAATAAACACAAAGCATCTCACTACAATGTAGTGAGGTGTTTTTTATGAAACGTGTACTGATTCTGATTCTATGTGTGCTGTTTAGTTGTGTCAGTGTCCATGCAGAAGAAAGTGATCTGACTCCATCTGCGTCATCCAGTTTATTGATGGATGCTGAAAGCGGTCAGATTTTATATGAAAAAAACATGCATGAACCTTTATATCCTGCCTCAATGACCAAAATGATGTCTTTGTATCTTGTCATCAAAGCGATTCATGATGAGAAGCTTGACTGGAATGATCAGGTTGTTGCCTCTAAACATGCTGCAGGTATGGGAGGATCACAGATTTATCTTGAAGAGGGAGAAGTCATGAGTGTGCTGGATCTGTTTAAAGCCAGTACAGTGGCTAGTGCCAATGATGCCATCACCGCTCTTGCCGAAAAAGTCAGCGGAACAGAAAGTACATTTGTTGATCTGATGAACAGGACTGCAGCTGAATTTGGATGTCAGAACACAACCTTTAAAAATCCAACTGGACTGCATGAAGAAGGTCATGTTTCTTCAGCTTATGATATGGCACTGATCGCAAAGAATCTATTAAGTGAGGGTGCTGATGATGTTTTAAAGTATACTTCTTTAATGGAAGACTATATTCGTGAAGATACAGATCATCGTTTCTGGCTGGTCAATACCAACAAGATGTTAAGAAGTTATCCTGGTCTTGATGGTTTAAAGACAGGGTATACTTCTCAAAGCGGGTATTGTATTACAGTGACTGCAGTAAAAGAGGGGTTAAGATTGATTGCGGTTGTGATGAAAGAACCTGATAAAGCTTCACGTACAAAGGATGCAGCAGCTTTACTGGATTATGGATTTGCCAATTATCACAAAGATGTCCTGATTAAAGTGAATGAACTCTCTGAAATCATGTCAGTTGAAAAAGGGATACCGGAATCCATACAGATAACGAATGCTGATGAATTAGGACTGATTTGTCGAAGTGATGAGAAAATGATTGAAATGAATCGTCAGGTTGTCTTCTCTCGTACAGAAGCACCGATACTTGAAAATGAAGTTGTAGGTCATATTACAATTGAACTGCAGAATGGAAGAACTGTTTCAAGTGATCTGATTGCGCTGCAAAGCTCTCATAGACTTACATTCTGGCCTATTTTCAAGCGTTGTATCAGTGAAATGCTGTTTTGATAATAGAGGACAAATATCGATAAAAAAGGGCTAGAAATAGCCTTTTTGCGTATTTTCGACAATGTCTGATTCTGATGATTCATGATAGCTTATGTCGTAACTTTTCTTCTGTTTCAGTAAAAACGATACACTGAATTCAGGAGGATTTATGTATGAGAAGCATAGTAAGTAAAAATGTACATACTTTTGAATTTTCGGGGGAAATGGATAACCTGAGAATCAGTCATCTGAAAAATGTCATTATTCAATTGATTGATCAGTATCGTTGTCCTGTTGTTGAATTTGATTTCAAGGATGTCACTTTTATTGATTCAACTGGTATCGGTTTTATTTTAGCTCGATACAATCAGATCAGTGCCTACAAAGGAGAACTTGTCTTAAAGAATGTAACTCCCTTTATTCGTAAAATCCTGGCTATTTCAGGTATCTTTCAGATCATTAAAGTTGAAAACGATGATTTAAGAAAAGGGGTGCTCAAATGAACACAATGACCTTGATTTTTGATGCCAGAAGTGAAAATGAAGTGTTTGCCCGATGCAGCGGAGTGGCTTTTCTGATGCCATGGAACTTATCTGTGGAAATGCTGATGGAAATCAAAACTGTGCTGGCTGAAGCCATTGTCAATGCCATTCTGCACGGATATAAAAATACACAACAGGGCAAAATTAAACTGGAAATGAGTGTGGATGATGAGGGGTTGTTGACCATGATTGTTGAAGATCAGGGAGAGGGGATAGATGATGTACTGCTTGCCATGACACCAATGTACACCACACGTCAAGATCTTGAAAGAAGCGGTATGGGCTTTACGATCATGCAAAGTTTTCTGGATGAACTGGAAGTTGTTTCTGCAAAGGGAGAGGGCTGCAGAATCACAGGAAAGAAACAATTGAAATGCTATGGATGAAACAGTTCTAGAGCTGATTCACTTAGCACAATTGGGGGATATGACAGCTAGAGAACAGCTGATGAAAGAAAACATGGGACTTGTCTATTCCATAACGGGGCGATTTCGTAATCACAACTGTTATCAGGATTTGAATCAGATAGGAGCGATGGGTTTATTGAAAGCCATCTTGAATTTTGATGGTTCTTTTGAAGTGCGTTTTTCAACTTATGCAGTTCCGATTATTTTGGGTGAAATCAAGCGTTTCTTTCGTGATGAAGGACAAATGAAAGTGTCTCGTTCACTGAAAGAAAACTATCTGAAAATCATGAAGGCGAAGGAAATCCTGTCTCAAAGCACAGAGAGTGAACCAACGATTGCGATGATTGCCAAGATGTGCAACCTTGATGAGGCAGATGTCATTTTAGCCATG
>JAFYOL010000038.1 GCA_017560205.1 Erysipelotrichaceae bacterium
GGTTGGCATGAACAGTGGAATCTTTAATAATCCATTTATCATTTGGGGAAGATACAGAAGGAAATTATTTCGATATTATTTACCACTATCCTTTCAGTTTCATCATACACAAATGGATGGTGCCCATGCAGGACAATTTTTAAGGAATCTGCAGAGTGAAATCAATAAACTCTGAAAATGTTGTTTTAAACACTACTTGCAAATGATAATTTAAAAAGACAGGATGAATGTCCTGTCTTGGTTTATTTTTTAGTACCGATGTGATCTTGCATTTCACGAATCTTATTGATTGTGTATTCAATGCTAGGGTTGATAGTGACATATCCTTCCAGTGAGGCTGCTTTTGCCTTCAGCATAGAGAGTTTAGGGTAAAGGAAGATTCTAGTCTTGCCTTTACCATTACGTGCTTCCTGGACAAGATTAGCCAGTGAAGAGTTGCCATCAAAGGCAAACAGTGCACAGTTTCTTCTTTCAAAGATTTCATAGTTGAAGGACTTATAGATTCCCATTTCCTGTGATTCAGTTGAAATACGGATTCCTTTCAGATGAGCTTGTGTGAGCTGTCTGATTTGTTTCTTGTTCATGAGAGAAGGGATGATGCTGTAGATGTCAAAATTCTTGTTGTGTTCGACAATGTACTTTTCATGTCCCTGCAGTTTATGACCAATCACAAAGAAGACTTTTTCAGGGTCTAGTTCATTCAACAGGGAATCCAGCAGTTTCTGATCAGCTTCTTTGATTTTCTGATCACGATTGCTGCTGGTAAAACTTCCTCCTGCAATTACTACTGGATATTTATCCCATGGAAGTTCCTTTACATTTTCTTTAAAGACAGGGTAGGATGGCTGTTTGCTGATTTCAAATTTAACCTGTGATGCATCAGTATCTTTACGTCCTAATTCATCAATGTAGTACTGGTTGACCGTACGAGTGCCACGCTGTGCTGTAAATACCTGCATTTTATTGATATAATTGTTTTTCTGACGGGCAATAATTTCATCTTCTACCGCTTTCATCTGCATGAATTCACTGTCTGTGACCTTCAGAAAATTCGCTAGGGCAAGCTGTTCATCAATGCTGTCTGTACCATAAAGGCCATAACCATCTGTTCCCATGACACAGTTGATTCCCTGGTTCAGATAACTTTTCAGAGGATGAGTCTTCAAATCAATGAGGTTGTTCAGACGCACATTGCTGGTCAACTGAAATTCCAGGACTACGTTGTGTTCTTTGATTTTGTTCATCAGATTTCTACCTGATGCACTTTTCTGACTGGATGAATAAAGTCCATGTCCAATGCGCATGAATGGGAATTTCTGACCTGCAAGCAGTGATTTTTCAACCAGCTGGATTGATTTGGCCATGTTGGTTTTCAATGAATCGTTTTCACCGGCATGGATGCGAATTGTCCAGTTTGGATCATGCACTGCGATTTTCTTCACGATTTCCTTGATGACTGCTTTCAGTTCTTCAATATCATTGATTTCTTCACCGACAAAATCACTTCCCACAACATAAGGGTCTTTGCATACCACCTTAAGTGCTGAAATCGCTTCTGTCAGATAATTTCCAGATGTGATGTTTTCTTTGACCAGAGTCAGTGGAATACGACGGATAGCAGCTAAGAAACGAATGTCAACGCCTGTTTCCTGTTTGACAAGCGGCAGGATACGATGAATCTGTTCCAGCATTTTTGCACAGGATGCATCTTTCTTAACAAGTGTTGTATCACTGATTTCGACATAGGATATATGACGTTTCTTGTATTCACGTCCAATCCACAACAAGCTGTCTTCATAAAGCGTTAAATCAGAAAGATTATGACGCTGTGAATCTTCCAGCATCTGTTTCAAATAAGTGCGGATATCTTTGTCTTCAATCTGACGGAAATCCGGTAAATCAATCTGATAATCAGCTTTAAGTCCTTTTGTGAAGACATAGCGATACAGATAGAGTTTTTCCAGGTTCGTAAAGACGGCCTGTGATTCCTTTAAGAGGGTCAGTGATCTGCGGATTCGATTGATATTTTCCGTTGAATGCATGAGATTCAACAGAATCAGATCTGCAAAGTTGATGAAGGTGTTGTCATCAATCTTGCGATCACGATGTTTTCCAGACAGACCTGTAAGATCCAGTTCTTTTTCTACTTTTGCACGCTGCTCATTCAAGAATTGAGTCTGCAATTCTGAAAGTGTCAGCTGTAGTTTTTTAATATAATACAGAGGGTAGCGAATCTGATGTTTAATTGCCAATGCAATCAGAATATCTGCATTCAAATTAGCATTTCCATGCGTATGCAGATCAGTTGAAAGCTTTACCGATTCCTGTACATAAGACTTCAATAAAGTCTCACGGAAGGAATACTTGTAATCTTTTGTCTGGCTCATCAATGTTTTTGCGATGGCAGGAATCACCGAATTGACTTCAATTTTTCCATCTGGATAGATATTTGCCAGTTTTGTGCCATTTAATCTGAAAATATAAACTCTTTGTCCATCTGCTTTGATATAGCAGGGAATCTGACCTGTAATCACTGTTTTACCATTCTGTACAACCGTTGGCTGTTTGCTGATGGCAGCCAGATTGTTGATCAGATTATCTGATTGATGATTGGACGTATGAATTGTATAGGACAACACAGATTCTTCCATGCCAAGTGTTACTACGATGTCTTTTTCTTTATCTAAATAAAATTTACCAAAATAACGCATACATTCACCTACAATCTAACTTAGTATATCTTATCACATCTGTATGATTTTATGAGAATTATTGCTCAACTTCTTAAATTGACTTTGAGTTTTCTGTAGTTTATCATTTGTTTAGAGACATGATAAATCGGAGGTAGATAAGGAAATGAAAGTGACATTTATTCAACACAGCTGTTTTCTTGTAGAGACTGAACGATTTTATTATCTGTTTGATTATGAAAAGGGACATTTACCTGAACTTGATGTCAACAAGCCCATCTATGTCTTAGCGAGTCATGGTCATTACGATCATTACAATTCTGATATCTTTTCTGTTTTGAAACAGTCAGGAATGAAGTGCATTCATGGAATTTTATCTGATGATATTAAAATTTTAGATGATGCTGACATTCTGCAGGTTTCTTCTGGGAATGAGTATGATTTGAATGAACAGCTCAAAGTGACCACATTTCATTCCACTGATTTAGGAGTTGCTTTCCTGATTGAAGATGAACATCTGCTGATCTATCATGCAGGAGATTTAAATGACTGGGTATGGGATGAAGAAAGCGATGACTACAATCAACAGATGACTCATGATTATCAGAAACAGATTCTTCTA
>JAFYOL010000039.1 GCA_017560205.1 Erysipelotrichaceae bacterium
AGAAAGGACAAAACTATGAAAAAAAGAAAACTCAAAAAAGGTCAAACAGTCATGATCGTGAAGAGAGATATCAACATGAACGATGCAGTTATCGGTGATGTGGGTGTTATCAAAAATGTGTATGGTGCTCAAACGCTCTGCTATTCTGTTGAATTTAAAGTAAAAAGAGCTGGATATCATGATTGTGACGGAGATACAAAAGACGGTTATGGATATTTTTGTTCAGAATCTTCTGTTGAACCTTTTGATGAAACCATCGTTATCTACAGAAACGGAGATCAGGTCATCGCATTAGACAAAAGAACAGGCGAAAGAGGTGTTGCAAAATGCAGTTCTGATGATATTTTCGACTTTGATTATGGTGCAGAACTTGCTTTCAAAAGGTTGATCTATGGCGATTCTGTGAAGCCAATCGACAAAACGATCAGGGTCGGTGATATTGTTAAGATCAAAAAAGAATCGTTGATCTATTCAACTTTCGATTATTGGTCTGGTCTTGGGATCTGGGAACGTAACTTTATCCGCAAAGGTTATCCGGATATCAAAAATGAATATGTTGTCTTGACGGTTGCACCGCATGATTATATACCGGACACTCTCGCTTTGATTCAACATCCGTTATCAAGACAGGTTTTCATCTTTAGTGTCGAAGGACTTGAAAAGACAGAATCTTCTGAAAAAGGTGGAAAATCATGAGCCGTGCAGAATTTAGAAGACAACAGCGTGAGAACGAACGAAAGACAAAAACCTATGTGATGACGGTTGAAGAACTGGATAAGATACGGCAGCAGGAGTTTGAACGAGCAAGAAAGCAGCTTTTGAGCAAAAGTGATGACCTTGCGGTTGAAATATTCAGAATGATGCTGGTCATTCCAACAAATGTACTTATCAATGATTATTGGGTAAAGTCAGCGAAGAAACGAATTCCACGCTTTGTTGAAGATTGTCTGAGTTTATACAGATCATGGTTGAAAGGTTCAGTCAGTATGACAGATATGCAAGAATTAACTGAAGAATATGCACAAATCAAGCTGATCCAAGATGGAACGGCAACTGATAAAACACACAAAGAAAGACAAGAAAAAGGTATTGATTAGAAAGGGGTAAATATATGAATAATGTTGTAATTATCGGAAGACTGACAAGGGATCCTGAGATTCGATGGTCGATTGGTGATATGCCTGTTGCATTTGGAAATTATGCACTTGCAGTGGACAGACCAACACGAAAAGATTCAGAAAATATCACAGACTTCATCAATTGTAAGGTAGTCGGAAAACCAGCAGAATTCGCTGAAAAACATCTTCGTAAAGGTATGAAGATTGCAATCACCGGAAGAATCCAGGTTGACAGATACGAAGATCGTGATGGAAACAACAGAACATCAACCTATGTACAAGTTTCAACACATGAATTCTGTGAAAGCAGATCAAATGGTGAAACTACACAGGCAGCAGGACAAGTTCCATCTGTTTCAGAAGATGAAAATGGATTCATCAACATTCCTGACGGTCTTGATGAAGAATTGCCATTTTAATTACTGGAAGGTGTAACGATGAAACGATATAAACGTCCAAAATACAGAAACCGAAAAGTTGAAGTTGATGGGATTGTTTTTGATTCCAAGAAAGAAGCAAATCGATATCTTGAACTGAAAGAACTGGCAGCAGCTGGCGAAATCAGTGATCTGCAGATGCAAGTAAAGTTTGTTCTTATCCCGAAGCAAAAAGAGCCTGACACAATTGGCAAGCGTGGCGGTATACATAAAGGAAAAATGCTTGAACAAGAATGCACATACCTGGCTGATTTTGTTTATATCAAAGACGGTGAAACAATCGTTGAAGACACAAAGGGATTTCGCACAAAAGATTATCGAATTAAGCGAAAGTTGATGCTTTATATGCACGGAATCAGAATCAAAGAGGTATGAACATGAGAAGACGAAAAATAAAACCTGCAACGGTCAGAATGATCAATGAAAATTTCGCACTGATCCTCGATTGCGAATGCAAGCAGTACGATGATCTGATCGCAGCATTAAAAAAACAGGAAGCATTGAAACCAGAAGAATATAAAGATGCAAATGATGAAATTGACCACAGGTGTCCAGAGTGCGGTTCGTTCGCAATACTTGCATATTGTGCACAATGTGGTCAGAAAATTGATTGGAGTGATATCAATTGAAAAATATCAAAAATACAAGAAAAATCGTGCAGCAGGTTCTGGAACAAAACAAACAAGCACGTGATTCGGATGATCTTTTATATATCAAAGTTTGTGAAAAAATAAATCCGCAGAGTGTCTACCAACCTTTGAAGACTGTCTTTGCTATGCGAGAAACTTTGAATCTGCCGCCTTTTGAAAG
>JAFYOL010000004.1 GCA_017560205.1 Erysipelotrichaceae bacterium
ACACGCAATACAACACCAGATGCGCTTTTTCTGATTCCTCTGATGAGAAAGTGTCTTGATGAGGGAATTGATACGGTGGTCATGGAAGTCAGTTCTGAGGCCTATGCATTGTGGCGTACAGAGGGATTGTATTTTGATGTGCTGATTGGGACCACCATTGCATCCGATCATCTTGACAGCCACAAAACCATTGAAAATTACCGGGAAATCAAAAAGAAAATCTTATCCATGAGTAAACCTGAGGGCATTGTCTTGTTGAATGGTGATGATGTATGGTTGAACTCATGGAGGACAGAGCTTCCAGGCTATGTGATGACCTACGGGTGTCATCAGGCTGATTTTATGATGTCTGACATCGAATTGACCTTGAAAGGCTCTTCATTTGTGTTTTTGAATCATCGTGTGAAGTCACAGCTGTTGTCAAAAGTGAATGTGTACAATTTAGCGGCATGTCTGTGCTGCGGATTTGTGCTTGATCTGAAGTTGGAGCAGATGATGCAATGGTGCAGAAACGCTGAAGGTTGCAAAGGCAGATTTGAAGTGGTATCGAAAGAACCCTGCATTATGATTGATTATGCCCACACTCAACAGGCCATGGAACAGGTTCTGAGCTTTCTTAGAAGTGTTTCAAAGAAGAAAATAATCTGTGTGTTTGGCTGCGGAGGCAATCGTGATCGCATCAAACGACCGCTGATGGGTAAAACTGCGACAGAATTCAGTGATCTGGTAATTGTGACATCGGACAATCCACGTGATGAAGACCCTGATAAAATCATTGAAGAAATCTGTGCTGGATGTATAAAAGATGTCCTGGTAGAGCCTGACCGTGTGAAAGCCATTGAAATGGCACTGACAATGAGCTCAAAGAATGATATAATAATTCTAATTGGAAAAGGGAATGAACCTAGCCTTTTTTCAAAGGGGAAAATGATACCGTGTACAGATTTTGATGTTGTGCAGCGGTATTTGAAGGAGGATTAATTATGGGGAATGTATTTCCTATGCTTGTATTGAATTTTGCGTTAAGCCTTGTCTTAGTCTGGGTGCTGATGCCAAAGCTTATCGCATTTCTACATAAAATCAGCTACAACCAGGCCGTTTCAGAGTATTCGTTGCAGCAGTACAAAGAAAAGGCAAAGACACCGACAATGGGTGGAACTTTGTTTGTGATTGTACCTGTTGTTGTGACGCTGGTTCTGTTTCCATCGATCTGGAAGGATCTTCCATCTTTGCTGGTGCTGGCTGCCTATGTTGGTTTTGGTCTGATAGGATTTATTGATGATTTTATTATCGTTGTAAAGAAGGATAATGAAGGTCTAAAGCCATGGGCTAAGTTTTTGATGCAGCTGTTGATTGCGGTTGGATTTTACTGGTTCTACAAGGATTTTGTATCCACTGATGTTGTGATTCCGTTTATCAATGCGGTTTTGCCGTTAGGAGCTTTCTATGTAGTGTTTGCGTTTATCATGTTTACAGGTGAGTCCAATGCGGTGAATCTGACTGATGGTATGGATGGTCTTGCGGCAGGATGCAGCTTTATCGCAATCAGTCCATATGTCATGTTTGCGCTTCAGCAGAATCAGGTGATTATTGCATCTTTCCTGTTAGGTATCATGGGTGCTTTGATTGGTTATCTGCGTTATAATCTGCACCCAGCTAAAATCTTCATGGGTGATGCCGGATCTTTGGCACTGGGCGGTGTCTTAGCGGCAGTTGCCATGGTATTGAAGATGGAATTGAGCTTGTTGATCATCGGTGGTGTTTTCCTGTGGGAAACAATCTGTGTTGTGATTCAGCAGGTGGCTGTGCGTGTGTTCAAGCGTCGTGTGTTCAAGTACACACCGATTCATTACAGTTTTGTCATTTCAGGAATGAAAGAACCTAAAGTTGTACAGATGTTCTGGATGCTTTCCGTCGTATGTGCTGCATTGGGCTTCTTGATGGGAGTATTATAAGATGAAAAAAGTACTGGTTATTGGTGCAGCTTTAAGTGGATGCGCAGTTAGTCGTCTTTTAGTGAAAAAAGGCTATGATGTTGTCTTGACGGACATGAAAAAGGTACCTGAAAGCTACGAATTGGAAAATCTTGGAATCAGTGTTTATGATGAAGGTCATCCTGAATTTCTGAAATCATTTGAATATGAATTCATTGTGAAAAATCCAGGAATTCCATATCATGTACCTTTTGTGAAGCACTTTGTAGAAAAGAATGTACCCATCTACAATGAAATTGAAGTAGCCTTGTGGTATGGCAAAAATCTGCAGGTAGGTGCCATTACTGGAACCAATGGGAAAACGACAACGACAACACTTTTAGGTGAACTGTTGAAAAGAAAAAGAGCCAATGCGGAAACTGCAGGCAACATTGGTCGTCCTTTAAGTGATCTGGTGATTGAAGATGAAGAGGCAGAGAAAGATATCGCAATGGAAATTGCTGCTTTCCAGCTGGTGGCATGCCCTACATTCCATCCGGTTGTCTCTGTCTGCATGAATCTGACTCCTGATCATCTGGATTACTTTAAAGATTTAAACAAATATTATGAAGCGAAAATGCTGGTTCATAAAAATCAGACGGAACAGGACTGGTTTTTAAGAAACATGGATGATCCTGAAATCATGAAACTGACTTCTGATTTATCCTGCAAGGTCGTTGACTTTTCAATGGAAAAAGAAGCTGATCTGTGTGTGAAAGATGGCAATGTCATGTTGTATGACGAAGTGCTGTTTTCAGTAGAGGATTGTCATCTTCCGGGCAAGCACAATCTGCAGAACTGCATGGTTGCAGCCTGCATGGCTTATCGCATGGGGGTTACTTTGGAAGATATTCGTGCTGGTATTTCAGAATTCAAGGGTGTTGAACACCGCCTTGAATACGTAGAAACCATTCATGGTGTACGTTACTACAACGATTCAAAAGGAACCAACACGGATGCAACCATCACTGCATTGAAGTCATTTGATCAAAGTGTCATTCTGATTGCGGGCGGTTATGATAAAAAGACAGGCTTTGAAGAGCTCCGTCCTTATCTTGATAAAATCAAGCTGATGGTGGTTTATGGTGAAACCAAGCTTCAGCTGAAGCGTCTGATGCCTTCTGCAATTGTCTGTGATAATCTCTCAGATGCAGTAGAAGTTGCGTATGACAAGGCACAGAACGGTGATGTTGTGCTGTTTTCACCCGTCTGTGCAAGCTGGGATCAGTTTAAGAACTTTGAAGAACGCGGACGTTTGTTTAAAGAACTGGTCAGAAATCATCTGGACTGAGTTTCAAGTTGATGTTTTAAAACTGTTGAGTTGAACAGAATCAGTTTAAAGGCAAATAGAAGATGTTCTACAAGGTCATGTTGAGACATCAGATGAACTGAAAGAAAAAGAATTGAAATGAAAAGGGCAATGATGAATTGCCTTTTTTTCATTACTGTACAGATAAGACAACCCATCAATACATAAAAAAGACAGCCATTGATACGACTTAACAAAGTAAAGAATGATGTACTGATAAAATCACAGGCGTATAAAAGAGAAATGAATGCACAGATTAACAATGGAAACAGCCAGAAAAGACAAGGAAGGAAAGATCTCATGTTGAATTTCATAAAGTCACCTCAATACAAGTGTATTCATACAAGGAGAATCTAATGCAGCTGGTGGGACGTTGTATTCTGTTTTATGTGATTATCGTGACGGCATTGAGGCTGATGGGGAAAAGGGAAGTTGGAGAATTGTCGGTATTGGATGTAGTAATTGCCTTTGTGATGTCAGAATTGCTGGCGTTAAGTATCTCTAATCTGGACTTTTCTCCTTTCAAAGCAATCGTCGGAATTGGTGTTCTGGTCCTGCTTCAATATCTGGTTTCCTGGATCTGTATTAAATCAAAGAAGATACGTGATTTTTTTGAAGGTGAACCTGTTTGTATCATTTATAAAGGAGTCATCAATCAGAAGGAGATGTTAAGACATCGATACACGATAGATGATCTTCTGGTTCAATTGAGAAGTGCTGAATGTTTTGATTTGAGTGAAGTTGAATTTGCGATTCTGGAAAACAGTGGTCAGCTGAGTGTAGCTAAAACGGTGCACTGTCTTTTGGAGTATCCATTTCCATTGATTTCAGATGGCATCATACAGAAGAAACATGTGCTGGCATTAGGTTATGATGAAAAATGGCTTTATGAACAATGTCTTCAACTGAATAAACGTCCAGAATCAATCTTCATTGCAATGTGGACCAAAGAGGGGTTATTTGTGATTGATAAACAATGCTGAACAGGCCTGAAGATGCAGAAGTGTTGTCACTGAAACAGAAAGGATCAAGGCAACAGGGGCTGCATAGGCAAAAGAATTCTGGACCATGACAGCCAGCGAAACAAGTCGTATGCAGCATCCGCACATGGTATCCATCATGGCACGTGTTGATTGATTGGCACCATGCAGAACACTTCCTAAAACAGGCTGTGCAGCATAGATGGAAAAAGGCAAAGCCAGCATCTTCAATAAATAGACCATATCTGTCTTATGATAAAGTAATGCGCAGACCGGCTTTGCGAAAAGAAACAGGAAACCACAGATACCGCATCCTGCAACAAGGGAAAAACTGAAACTTGCCAGAAACAGCTGTCTGGCTCTTTTTATATTTGTGGCAAAAGTCTGAGAAAATGCAGGAAGCAGCCATGAGCTGATGATCAGACTGAAAAATCCAGGTAAAGTAATTAAAGGAAGGATGTAGGTATTCATTTGAGAGTAGATTTCAAGATAGACATCTTTATGTGATTCGACAACGATTCCCAATAAAATAATTGGTTCTAAAAATGCAGTGAGTGATCCAATCAGTCTTGCGGAAGTCATTGGTATGGATAAGTTTAACAGTTCTTTGATGGTGTCCATATGCAAGGCATGCAAAGGAATGTGTATTCGTTTGTGCTGTTTCAGAATCAGGGCAAATCCCAGATGAATGCAGCTTCCAATCTCTCCTGCAGTCTGTGATAAAATCGCAAAGGAAGCCATTAAAACCGGATTTGAACTGAAAAAAGGGTAGAGAAACCAGAGAAAGAGCAGTCGTACAATTTCTTCAGTGATTTGAGAACTGGAGGCAAGAATCATGTTCTGTCGCCCAATCAGATAGCCTTTGCATAGTCCGCTGAGCATGACCATTGGAAGCAGAGGTACACAGGCATATAGAACAGGAATCAGCACGCTTTGATGCAGAATAAGACGAGCGTAAAGAGGAATGCCCAGTACACACAAAATGATCAGAAGAAAGTTGTTGATGAGGGACAGGACAATTGCAGCTGCAACTGTATCCTGTGCTTTTTTTCTGGAGGCAATCATCTGTGTGAGTGCACTTGGAATCCCAAATTGGGATAGAGTCATCAGAAAACCCAACACAGGAGTGGTCAGGGAATAATACTGAATTGCCTCGCTGCTCAGGATTCTGGCGATGAAAATACGGATCAGAAAGGAAAGAAGTTTAGATAAAGCGGAAATGACAAGCAGAATACAGGTTGTTTTTATTACTTTTTTTTTCATTTTCTACCTCCCATTTTTATAAAGTATGCTTTATAATAGATAAGCATGAATTTAAAATGGGGGTGAAGCGCGCATGCAGGAATTTGATATTACCAATCGACAGATTCAGCTGACGATTGTCTTAAAGCTCAATCAGCTGCAGCGTCTGCAGTATCCCAATTTGACGTATGATAACCTGGTTGATGTGCTTGTGGATCTGAAGTGGAAAAGAAAGATACCGACTTCACTTCATGAAGCGGTCAATGATATTTTGACTTTGGATGCAGATACTGTCATTCAGTACATGTCCAAACAGGCCATCATTGATGGTTATCGCAGTGTTTTGTCTTCGTACAATGATCTGTTGATGAAAGGAGTTTCTCATGACTACAAAGAAGAAAAACCTGATGACACATTTCTATGTCTTCGTTGTTTCAGTTTTAGCGGTTTTGATTCTGGTAGGAACATTTGCGAAAGATGTTGCCTCTGGTATTTCGTTAGGTCTGGATCTTCAGGGGGGATTTGAAATTGTCTATGAAGTTTCTCCGCTTGATGAAGAAGGTTCTTTGCCTGAAATGAGCGTTGTTGCTCAGAGTGTTTCAAAGCGAATCAATGTACTGGGGGTCAGTGAACCTCAGATTATGATTGAAGGCGAAAACAGAATCCGTGTTCAGCTGGCTGGGGTACAGGACATTGAACAGGCACGTCGTGTGATCAGTTCAACTGCAAACCTGACATTCCGTGATGCGAATGATGAACTTTTGGCAGATGCATCCATCATCAAAGAGGGCGGTGCTTCTCTGGCATTTGAAAATGGTGTTCCTGTTGTTTCGCTGAAGATTGCCGATACTGACAAATTCGGTGATATGACAGAAGCCGTATCAAGAATGGCCAACAACATCATGATTATCTGGCTGGACTATGCAGAAGGTGACAGCTACATTGATGAAGCAATCAAGGCTCAGCAGGGACTGGAAACCAAGTACATCAGTGCAGCTGGAGTTTCTCAGCGTATTGATGGTGACTGTGTCATCAAAGGAAGCTTTACTGAAGCTGAAGCACGTGAATTGGCTGATTTGATCAATTCAGGTAGTCTGCCTGTCAAGATGACTGAAATCTATTCCAACGTTGTATCGGCTGACTATGGTGAGGATGCATTTGGATTGACTGCGAAAGCTGGAGCAATTGGTGTTGCATTGGTTGCGGTGTTTATGATTCTGATGTATCGTCTTCCTGGTGTGATTTCCGTTGTGATGCTGGCTTTGTATATCTTCTCAGTCTTTGCCATCTACAATGCCATGGGTGGTGTGTTTACACTGCCAGGGATTGCAGCTTTGGTGCTGGGGGTTGGTATGACGGTTGACGCTAATGTCATCACATATGAACGTATCAAGGAACAGCTGCATGCAGGACATCCTGTTCAAAAAGCCGTTCTGGAAGGTCAGAATGATTCATTCTGGACAATCTTTGATGCTCAGTTTACAACACTTCTGGCTGCATTAATCATGTTTGCCTTTGGTACAGGTACAGTAAAAGGTTTTGCGACAATGTTTATGGTAACCATCTTCTGTACATTTGTGTTCAATGTATGGGTTTCACGTTTCCTTTTGAATCAGCTGGTAAAAAGTGGAAAACTGGATGACAAGAAGACTTGGTTTGGTGTAAAAATGGAAAATATTCCTGACTTCAACAAAAATCAGGAAGCGTTCTATGAAGGTCCATTCAAGAAGATTGACTTTGTGAAGCATTCTAAAGTTGCGATTGTTTCTGCAATTGTGATTTTAGTGTGTGCTTTAGGTCTGATGCTTTTCAATGGTGTTTCCGGCAACGGTGCATTGAATCTGGGAATTGACTTCTCATCGGGTACAAAGATTACAGTGACTGCAGATACAGCGATTACAGTTGCAGAAGTAGAAGCAGAATTCGAACAGCTGGGAATTGATGTTTCTCGTACACAGCAGTCTGGTGACTCTGTGGTTTATGTGACCATTGGTGAAGCATTGGAACAGGAAACTCTTTCTGAAATCAAACAGGTGTTTATCCAGAAGTATGGCATTGAGCCAAACGATAACGTGGTTACACCGGTTGTAGGAAGAGAACTTGTCAAGAGTGCCTTTACTTTGTCGATTCTGGCATGGCTGGCAATGCTGGCGTATGTTACTTTACGTTTCAAATGGGATTATGCGATCAGCTGCATTGTAGCCCTGGTGCACGATGTTCTGATTGTGATTGCAGTTTTTGCGATTTTCAGAATGGAAGTCAACATTGAATTGATTTCCGTTATTCTGGCTATCATCGGTTATTCCATCAACAACTCAATTGTTGTGTTTGACCGTATCCGTTTCAGTGTAAAAGAAACAGAAGGAGATTTGACACCGGCTGTATATCGTCAGATTGTCAACGATTCCCTGTATAAGACATTTACACGTTCGATCTATTCATCCATTACAACACTGCTTCCAGTGATTTGTCTGTTGATTTTAGGTTCTAACGCAATCATTACATTCAATTTTGCGATGTTTGTAGGGCTGATTGCAGGTACAATTTCATCGATGTTTGTTGCACCTGTTGTCTGGTACTGGTTAAGAACCAAATACAAGCCAAGACCTAAGAAAGTCAGAAAAGTTGTCAAAGAAGAACTGGATGAATTGGAGATTGAAGGAATCAATTATTAAAGCTGTCATTAAATAATGACAGCTTTTTCTTTTAAATAGTAACTTAATCTTTTTCTTTGTTTCCTTTATCAATCTTGATCTGGTGTGGGTCAGGGTCATCAAAATATTTGCCAGGCTTAGATAAGTCAAAATACAGCTTGGAATCTTCACTCATTCCAAAGTTCAGATTGCTTCCTTTGTCCTGTGTATACTTATTTAATGCTTCACAGAACAGGGCATTATGAGCTTCTTCACGCTCTAAAAGAAACATGATCGTTTCACGGACGTACTTGTCTTCAATCTGACGATACAGGTACTCATATACGACTTTTGCGCGTTGTTCAGATGCGATATCTGCCAGTAAATCGGCTGCTAAATCTCCAGTTACTGTGACATAATCTGCAGTCCATGGGTTGCCACTGGAATTGATTAATGCAGGATTCAAACCAAAGCTGACCATGGATTGAATCTGACCATTGTCAATCTGAGTGTAGTCAACTTCATGACCATTCAGCAGATTGATGGTTTCTGCGACCATTTCCATGTGACTGAGCTCTTCTGTACCGATATCCAGAAACAGATCTTTGATGGCTGGATCTTCTGCGCGGAAGGATTGAGAAAGATACTGCATTGCGGCCTTAAGCTCTCCATTGCATCCACCCAGCTGTTCCTGCATCAGATTGGCATACTGTGGATTGGGTCTTTCGACACGAACTGGACGCATCATTTTCTTTTGATGTTTAAACATATGTTCATCTCCTTTCAAAGATAGTGTGCACACCAAGTGCCAGATTATGAGAAATCTGTTATAATCTTTAACGGTGATACAATGAAACATGAAGAAATCAGAGCACGTTGGCAGATTGGAAATCTGGCGGCAAAAGTGCTTGAACATAGAAATTTAAGTGAAGATCAGATTGATGACATTCTTAATGCGGATGCTTTTCTGCATGACAATGATGCAGAGTGCATTCAAAAAGCAGTAGAACGTCTGCATCTGGCTAAAAACAGAAATGAAAAGATTTTGATTGCGGGTGAT
>JAFYOL010000040.1 GCA_017560205.1 Erysipelotrichaceae bacterium
CAACATTGATGATATTTGAAAGACATGCAAACATGAAATATAAGTTTGGAAACAGGAAGTTCTGGGCAAGAGGATATTTTGTGGACACAGTTGGAAAGAATGAAAAGGCAATTCGAGAATATATCCAGAATCAATTACAGGAAGACAAGCTTGCGGATCAGCTGAGCATGAAGGAATTCATCGACCCGTTTACGGGTGAGTCGGTGAAATAATGCAATAAAAAAGCCCCTTTAAGGGGCAGCAAGTAAACGTGTTGCGGCTGTCAGGCCTCAGTAGTCGAAGGACTACGCAACAACATGCCTTTACAGGGCTAGTGGATACCACCAGTTTTACTGGTGGTTATGATAAATTGATGATTTCCGTAGCGATATTGGTTGCGAAAGATTCATCATGTGTGACAATCAGAATACCCATGTCCTTTTTGGATAGGCTTTTAATCAGTTCTGTGACTTTTTGTGCAGATTCTGCATCCAGTGCAGAAGTAGGTTCATCAAAACAGAGAATCTCAGGGTCCAGCATGCAGGCTCTGACAATGGCAGCACGTTGTTTCTGTCCTCAGAAGCGGAAGACTTCTTTCATGTACAGTGTTGTATAGAAAGACAGAAGATCATCAAACAGAGTAAAGACTTCCTTTGTTTTGAGATATTTTTTAACTTTAATTTTTGTAAACAAAAAAACTCCTAACGATAGACCTGAATCTGTGAAAGATGATTCAGTACTGCTTTCAATGATGCAGACATCCATTTATCACGATGCACAACAATCTGTTTCCACACATCGATCTGAAATTCAGGTACATCCAGATAACAGATTGTACCTTTTTCAAGGAATGGTTTTGTTACGTAGTCAGGTAAAAATGACAGGCCTTGTCCATTTTCAACGAGCTGTGTGATCTGAGAAGGATTGCTGAACTCAAGCACTGGTATGATTTCAAGTGAATGTTTAGCGAGCTGCTCATCCATCATACGACGATAACTCATTCCCTTTTCTGTCAACATAAAAGGTTCATTTAACAGTTCTTTGATGTCAAGGTTCTGTTTATGAGCTAAAGGATGAGATGCAGAACAGATGAAGTGTGCAGGAATCTTTTCTTCAGAGATGATCTGATAGTTGATGTCATATAGATGATGGTCCATCGTGCAGATCAGATCCACTTCATTGTGGTCAAGCAGTTTCAGAAGATCTTCTGTACTGGCTGTTGTGACACACAAAGAAAGCTGTGGATAGTTTTGTCTGAAAGAAGAGAATTCATCAATGATCAGCATCTGACACAATGATTCTGCCATACCGATATGCAATGTATCTGCAGGAATTTCTTCTGTTTTACCAGAGTTGGACATTTCATCACTTAACTGGACAATACGCTGTGCATAGGATAGGATTTCTCTTCCCTTTTGTGTCAAAGAGACAGTATGTCCAATACGTTCAAAAAGCTGCACACCTAATTCCTGTTCCAGCTGTTTAATCTGAAATGATATAGTTGGCTGTGAATATCCGAGTTTTTCTGCAGCACGAGTAAAGCTGTTTAATTCAGCTGTCTGGATAAAAGTATTCAGGTTTCTCAAGTCCATAAGTACACCTCATTTGTAATCTTGATAAAAAGAAACAGAATCATTAATGAACTTAATGATTTACTGGTATTATACTCTGATTTGAGTGTTGATGGAATCAACGATTGACTTTTGGATATGAAATTGATTTATTTTGTGATACCATGATAAGTGTATGGAGGTATCTTTTATGGGTATTGTCGTTATTGGTGCAGCATTTGTGGATATCAAGGGATTTCCACAGGATATTTATATTCCAAATGGAAGAAATGTAGGTCGTATTGAATACATTCATGGTGGTGTAGCGAGAAATGTTGTAGAGGACATCGCAAACATCGAACTTCGTCCTACTTATGTGGGTATCGTGGATGATACACCTTTAGGAGATGCAGTTGTAACAAAACTGAGAAATCATAAAATCAACACAGATTATGTGCTGACTATTCCTGATGGTATGGGTACATGGCTGGCTGTTTTTGACAACAATGGTGATGTTGCTGGTTCAATTTCCAAACGTCCTAATATGTTGCCTGTCGTTGATCTTCTTGAAGAAAAAGGTGATGAAATCATTTCTAATGCAGATTCAGTTGTGCTTGAATGTGATTTGAACAAAGGTTTGGTCAAGAAAGTCATTGAACTGTGTCAGAAACATCATAAGAAACTGTTCGCGTTGGTTTCAAATATGTCAATCGCATGTGAAAGACGTGACCTGTTGAAATATTATGATTGCTTTATCTGCAATCAGCAGGAAGCTGGATTGTTGTTTGCGGATGACTACAGTGACTTTACTCCTGAGCAGATGTGTGAAGTACTGGATTCAAAAGTTCATGCAGCTAAGATTCCTGCTATGGTTGTCACTATGGGTGCACAGGGTGCTGTGTATTCCAATATGAATGGTGATAAAGGAATCTGTCCTGCAAGAAAAGTACATGTTAAAGATACAACCGGTGCAGGTGATGCATTCTGTGCAGGTGTATCCATTGGTCTCACTTATGGCAAGTCAATGCCTGAGTCCATTGAAATCGGATCTTATCTTGCAGCGTCTGTTATCACTTCATCTGAAAACGTATGTCCAAGATTTATGCCAAGAGAACTTGGTCTTGATATTGAGGTACATGATTAGTCATCGCTTAGCGATGACTTTTATTTTTATTGAATAAATAGATATGTACAAGATTATGTATAAGTACACGTTATAAAATAATATAAATCGGTATTATCAAGTAATTTGATAATGGCTTTTATCAAGATTCAGCTTGAAAGACGATATGCTTTGTCTTAAAATTAGAGAATATAAAAAGGAAGTATGTGTATGAAATATACTGTAAATAACTATGAGTCTGTGTTGAATGTAAGAGAGACACAGGATGCGATTAAATTGATTCGTGACAAGTTCCAGAAGGAACTGGGTCTTCAGTTGAATCTGGAAAGAATCAGTGCTCCTTTGTTTGTGGAAAAGAGTTCAGGTCTGAATGATGATCTGAATGGTGTTGAACGTCCAGTCAGCTTTGATATGAAAGACTTCAAGGATGATCCAATTGAGGTTGTACATTCATTGGCGAAGTGGAAACGTACAGCGTTGAAGAAGTATGGTTTTCATCCTCATGAAGGTCTGTATACCAACATGAATGCGATTCGTCGTGATGAAGATCTGGATAATCTGCATTCTGCCTATGTAGACCAGTGGGACTGGGAAAAGGTTATTTTAAGAGAAGAACGTACAGAAGAAATGCTGAAGGAAACAGTGCGTACGATTGTGAAAGTGATCAAGCACATTGAACATGAAGTATGGTACAAATATCCGCATTCTGTGTATCATCTGCCAGATGATGTAACATTCATTTCTTCACAGGAACTTCTGGATATGTATCCGGATATGACTGGAAAAGAAAGAGAAAATGCCATCGCAAAGAAGTATGGCTGTGTCTTTCTGACTCAGATTGGCGGCGTGTTGTCCAATGGTCAGCGTCATGATGGACGTGCACCAGACTATGATGACTGGCAACTCAATGGAGATTTGCTTTACTGGTATGAACCATTGAACTGCGCACTTGAAATCTCATCCATGGGAATTCGTGTAGATGCGGTTTCATTGAAAGAACAGTGTGAAAAGGCAAACTGTACAAATCGTTTGTCTCTGCCTTATCATCAGGCTGTATTGAATGATGATCTTCCATTTACGATTGGTGGAGGGATTGGTCAGAGTCGTCTGTGCATGATGCTTCTTGGTAAAGTTCATATTGGAGAAGTACAGGCAAGTCTCTGGTCAAAAGAGATTCTTGAGGAATGCCGTCAGAAAAATATACCATTGTTGTAGCAGTGTCCTGAACAGGACACTGTTTTCATAATTCAATGAATTTGATAATATAATAAAAAAGAGGTACGAAAAGATGATCCAGAAAATAATTGATAAGCATCTGGAAAAGATGGCGAAAGAAGTTCTGAAAACTAATGATCCAATGGTTCTGCGTTTTTTGAAAGAGACAAAAGAGAATGGTGCAGATGAAGATACACAGTTGGAAGCCATGGTGTCTATTCTGACAGATGTGATTTGTGCACGTGAAATGGATCCGGAAGAAACTTTGCATGAAGGGATCCATAGTTTTCTTGATATTATGGAAATGCACAATGAGAGTTATGACTTTACTGTCGCATTAAAAGATGATGTCATAAAAAGTACACGTAAAATTACTTTACCTGCTTATATGATGCTTTCTGATCTGGCATATGCAGTGTTATGTGCATTTGATGCAGTAGGTTCACATACATTTCGTCTGATGTACAACAAGGAAGTATTTGGTCTGATTGAGGATTATGATGAAATGACAGATATGATTCCTGCAGATATGCTTCCATTAGGTGCATTGGATCTTCATGAAAGAAGTGTCATTCATATGGTTTATGATGAAGGTGAAAACTGGGAGTTTGAAATCATATGTACAGGGAAAAATAAGACAGATTTCATTATGAATGTACCAATGCTGCATAGCGGTACAGGATACAATATCTGGGAAGATAATGGATACTTGTTGGAGATGCTTGTGAAAAGCCCAAATTCGATTGCGTTTAATCGTGAAGGACAGGACATTCTTGTAAAAGAATGTGCTGAAGCTGAACATATTACTGAACTTAGGGATGATCAGATGGATGAGTTTATTGAAATGATGATTGAAATGAAACAGGCTTATGAACAGGATTTCTTTGATTCAAAGACAGATAGTTCCTGGTCAGATTTTGATACAGGATATCAGGCATAAGAAAAAAGTAGACAGATGTCTACTTTTATTTTTCTTCACTGTATAATTTTCCTTCATTGAAATGTTTTCTGCACAAAGCGATGTAATCATCGTTTGCCCCTAACATGACCTGAGCACCTGAACGTACGATACCATTCTTGTTGTAGCGAGCGTTGCAGATTGCCTTTTTACCACACCAGCAGACAGTTTTTACTTCCTGAATGACATCAGCCAGAGCCAACAGACGCTGAGATCCTTCAAACAGATTGAGTTGGAAGTCTGTGCGCAGACCATAACAGATAACAGGTACTTTCAGATCATCAACGATGTGTGCCAGAAAGTCAATCTGTGCAGATGTTGCGAACTGAATTTCATCAACGATAATTGCATCATAGCTGCTCAGCTGTTCATCGGACATTTCACACACAACATTCAGCAATGTGCATTCTTTTTCAAGACCGATTCTTGATTTGATTTTATAGACACCATCACGTGTATCAATGTTTGTCTTTGCCAGAAGAGCTTTCTGTCCTCTTTCTGCATAGTTGTATTCTGTCATTAAGGCATTTGCAGTTTTAGAACTTCCCATTGCCCCGTGATAAAAATATAATTTTGCCATGATTAAATCCTCTTACATTCCTCTTCTATTTTCTATGAAACAGACACTTATTTCAAGTTTAATCCAACTGAATTTCCACAAAGCTACCGTTTTGATATTCAAATAATGCAGGCTTTGCGTTATGAATCATCAGATTGAAAATTTCTTTATCCGGTTCTTTGTTGAGCAGGACATATCTCATGCATCGAATGGTATGGAAATGTGCCACCAATGCAACTGTCTTATCCTCATTGAAGTCAAACTGACTTAACACTTCACGACAGCGATCCATGACCATCAGATAATTTTCTCCATCAGGTACACGTTTTGAAAGAGCTACTTCAAGTGAATCAGTTTCTGGAAAAACATGATACTGCTGCATTTCAGGATGAATAAACAACAGTTCTGTACGTTTTCCTTCATCAGAACCCAGACTTCTTTCTCTTAACAAAGGAGTAAACTGTACATCGTGTTCAGGGAAGATAATAGATGAAGTTTCTCTGGTACGACCTAAATCTGAAGAGATAACCTGATCAACATGTACGCCTTCAAAATATCGACGAGTCTGTAAAGCCTGTTGACGACCAGTTTCATTTAATTGTGTAATTGGACTTTCCAAAGCACCAATCATCATGCGATCAGGTGTATTGAAAAGAACATTGGCATGAGTTTCACCATGTCTGATTAAATAAATACGCATTGAAAAACCTCATTAAAGCACTTCATCAACACTCAACAGCATTTTGGCGAAGAGTTTCATGCCTTCAATGAACTTATCGATGCTGATGAATTCATCTGGCTGATGTGCTCCACCATGTCCTGGTTTGATGTAATCCGGCATTTCTGTCGTTCTTAACACAAGACCAACAGCCACAGAGTTAGGGATTTTACCTGCATATGTACCACCCTTTGAAATCTGTGGTGCACCATCAGTCTGAGTCCAATCCTGATAAATATGAGTGATTGTTTTTACGATAGGACCATTTTTATCAATAAAGTATGGTTTTGACTGACCCTTAACCACAACATCAAAGTCATATGCATCTGCATTTTTCTTTAATGTTTCAATGATATGTTCATTTGAGTCCGTAACACAATGACGGCAGTCATTCAGCAGAGAGATAATCCCCTCTTTAAACTCAATAACAGTACCACTTGTGACAGTCTGACCAGAAATGTCATCTGTCTTATCAATACCTAAGAATGTACCATAGGAATCATTGTTGACATTTGTGAGGAACTGGAAGATTTTCTGATCCTCTTCACAAAGTCCAGGCAAAGTGCAGAGTACTTTTGTGAGCTGATGGATTGCATTCACACTACCTTCAGGCATTGCGGCATGTTTTGAGCTTCCATATGCTTCAATCATCACTGTGCCATTTTCTTTTACTACAGAATAACCTTCTGATGGAATAACAGACAGATCAAGCTGACCATTGTCTTCCAGAACAACATTAGCTTTATTTGGAATGATGTTGAAAGCTGAACCTGCATTAAATGCTTTAACCTGTGAAGACAGCGCTTTTCTGGATACCAGATAATACTGAACACGACCAAATTCTCCACAGCATCCTGGGAAACCAGCATCTGGGACAAATGAGAATTTAGGGGCACCATAATGCTCTACATAATATTCAACATCTGCCATACCAGTTTCTTCTGCAGTCCCCAAAAACAACTCGATGTTGTGTTTCACTGGAATGTTCAAATCACGGATAGCTTTCTGAAGATAGAGACCTCCAATTGCGGCAGACTTGTTGTCACCAACACCACGACCAAACAGGTAACCATCACGCACAACTGGTGTATAGGGATCACTCAGCCAGCCTTCTCCTTCAGGCACAACATCAAGGTGAGCCCACATACCGATGTTTTCTTCAGCCCCTGTATTCAGCAGAATGCTTCCAACATAGTTTTCATAATTGTGAGAAACAAATCCTTCTTTCTCTCCTTTTTTCAACATGCACTCAAGAACATCTCTGCATCCCTGACCAAATGGCTTTACTTCACTGGATGCATCAGAAACACTCTTGATTGATGAGATATCGCATAAGTCTTTGATGATGTCTTCACGATGATTATCGATGTATTCGAAGACACTCTGTAATGTTTTTTCGTTGATCATAATTCAACCTCCAAGCTATTGAAATTATTATAGCACAGACTGGATAAGAAAAGGCAGATGTTCATCTGCCTCAATCAATTCATATGTATATCCTTCTCTGAAATAAGCAAGCTTTTTCAAGTCTGAAAGATCCTGTAGACGTGCCACTACATTGACACGATCATCCTGTTTTGCATCTTGAAGGACCACCTGAAGTTCACCGCTGTATCTTAAATAACGTTCATTATCGATGGTGATACACCCTGCATTTCTTTCAACACAATAATCAGGCACAATCTTATGCGCAAACTCTGCCATTTCACGGCTAGAACGGCTTCTCAGATAATTTTGATTAGAATCATAGCGGAAAATATGCTTATTGATAACGATTCTCTTTTCTATTTCTGTTAAATTATCCTTTAAAATAACAGGAATCTGAATAAGTTTATCTTTAGTGACTTGTTTTATAAGTTTAAACAGATTTTCACTCATCCATTCATCGGAATATAGGATTCCATCGGCATGAAAACGATGAATCAGCTCCAACAAGACAAAATCCAATGGCTGATAACGATGATGTTCCAGAGTTGGCAAACCTAAACACAAAGGGCCTCTTGGATGGTCATAGGATGGTGCACAGTAATAGACAGGAATATCATATTTTTTAAAGAGCTGAGTTTGAGATAACGCAAAATCACTGTCTAATCCTGACTCTTCTCGTACATAGAAATTGTGGCATGCCCTGATTGAAATCGCAGGATCAATCTGATGAAACTGTTCAAGATGATGTCTGATTTCTGCTTCTTTCATCATGGATGCATTGATCACAAAGCCCTTCAAATTTAACAGATGATACAGTGTTTCCAGCTGCTTGAAATCATATCCGTAGTCTAAGCGAAGATAGTCAAGACGAGTGTTTTTTATGCGTAAAAGTGCAGATTCATCCTGCAGTACTTTACGAATGAAAGGACCACCAATATCAGCGGTTAATTCCATGTTGTGCTGATGTGCTGCCTCAGCAATCAGCTCCAGATAATTCAGCTGATCTTCTATTGACCATTCAGGCAAATGGATTGAAGTAAAGACTTCATTGAATCCATAGAGCTTCGCTAATGCGATGTATTCATGAATCTGAGAAGAAGTGTTTTCCTGTGTTTTGTTTGGATAAATGGAGATGCACTGATGCATGATGTCACTTCCCTTCATCAAAGAAGATATCGTAACGCTGACCTTGTGAATACAGCGTAGCTTTTGTCATCTGAATACCACAGAGAACAATTTGAGTATTATCCAGGTTCATCTTAGCATCTGATAACCACGATTCAAAAGAGGAACGAAGCATCTGATAGATGTGCTTGTTTTCTTCTTTTGTGATAGACCCACGATTGTACGCAAGTCCATGACCATTGAACCATGGACCACATACTGCAGTCACAGGGTTTTCTTCCATCTGTTTCATTTTGGCTGAATTGGATAAAGTCGCAAAGTAAAACCAGCCATTTTCATAGACTGCATTCACTGCACGAATATAAGGAATATTCTGATCAGAAGTTGCGATGGTAATTAAACGCTCATGACCAAAACGTTCCTTCATGATGGTTTGAATTTCTGGATGACTGTGATGAATCATAGGGATCACTCCTTCAGGCATCTTCATTATACAACGAAATCAGAAGAGTGATAACTGTTCTATCTGAACTGGAAATTCATGCAGAAACTGAAACACTTCATCTGTACCAAAAAGAATCTGATGATGCTTGCAGAAGGAACGACAAGACTCCATCAACTCTTCATGATGAGGACTTCTCAGCTCATAGGATAAACCATATTTCTTCTGATAGATTTCTTTTAATCCTGGAAAGTGCTGATCCAGAGCTTCATAGAAATATTCACGGTTACCCTCACGCAAAGTAACTCCCATTCCAAAACAGAGAATCGCATCCACTTGTGCTTCTTTGCATGCCTCTAGAATCTGTGTGATGTTTTCTTTCGTGTCATTGATAAAAGGCAAAACAGGACATAGCCATACAACAGTTGGAATACCATGCTGCTTAAAAATCTTAAGAGCTTCAATTCTTTCCTTTGTGGTAGAGACATTGGGTTCAAGAATCTTTGATAGAGCATCATCATAAGTCGTTAATGTCATCTGAACGATACAACGAGCTTTCTTGTGAATACGCTCAAGGATATCCAAATCACGTAAGATACGAGTCGACTTCGTCAGTACTGTGACACCAAAACCATAGTGCTCAATAACTTCAAGACATTGTTTCGTAAGCTGGAGTGACTCTTCAATATGCATATAAGGATCACTCATGGAACCTGTACCAATCATGCATTTTCTACGTTTCGATTTCAGTGCTTTCTCTAACAGCTGAGGTGCATTCTGCTTCACTTCGATGTCTTCAAACTCATGTGTCATGTTGTAGCAAAGACTGCGGGAATCACAATAGATGCACCCGTGTGAACAACCTCTGTAAATGTTGATGCCATTGTTTGAAGATAAAATGGACTTTGCATTAGTTGCGTGCATGAAATCACCTCTTTTCAATGGATATATGTACAATTTGGTGTACAGGTATACGAGTATTTCCTTTCATGATGACCACTCCATATACATCATCAATCGTTTTTATGAAGCCAAAAACTCTCTGATATGAACCACCTTGTTTTCTTTTGTCAGGTTCAAAATAAGTAATCTGAACATAAGGCGATTCTGGTAACTGTTGGGCAATTTCGTTCAAGACAGAATTAAGAATTTGTATCTGATCATCACTAAGTGTTATTTTATTAGCAGTTAAACGTGCAGTTTCTTGTACAGCCTCTTCGTAGCCGGTTAGTGCTGCAAAAGGTGAAAACTGTGCAGCACGATTGGATTTGGACATTGGAGGATGGACTTTAGATACTGGTTTAGCCAGATAAAGAATATCCTGATATTTGTTCATGCACGATGCCCTCCAATCTGTTCATTACGTTTGACAGACATGGCATCTTCTTCCAGATTCATCAGTTTCAATACAGAATTCTTTCCATATTTTTTCTTGATTTCGATCAATGTTTTCTGCAGACTCTTCTCTTTTTTGAGTTCAGTTTCTTCCTGTTCCATTGTTTCTTTAAGCGAAGTAAAGTCTGAAAAAAGATTAATCTGAGAAAATTCCTGTTTTTTTAAAGCTTCAGATTCAGTAATCAAATCACATGCAGTCATATTAATGCGACGGATTAAAAGCTTTTTATCAACAATTTTATCATATAGTTCTACAAGAGACTGAGTCAGAAGGCGAATTGAGTTCGTTCTTCTTGCAAGATGAGTTGTCCCATGGGCATGTTTCGGGATACTTCGACCATAGAAATCAACTTTCACTTCTTGTTTCACATGCTGTTTTAAATAAGGATCTTTAAGATTATCGATATCATAACCGATTGTTAAGACAAGCTGTTTGGTTACCAATCCTTTTTCCAGTAAATCCAGCGCTAACTGTTCTACCATTTCCTGTACAATGATTTTCGCTTTTTCATAAGTATAAGCACAATGCAGTACCTGTCCGCTTCCTAATGAAGCAGCGGATGGACGATAGGATTTGATTTCCTGCATCGTGCAGTTTTCATATCCCCAGGCATGATCAATCAGCAGTTCAGCATTCACACCAAACAACTCATACAACAACTCTTCATTATAAAAATCTTTAGGACCCCCCAATGAACATCGAGCAATATCTCCCATAGTATAAAGTCCGTTGTTTTCAAGTTTCTTGGCATATCCACGTCCCACTCTCCAGAAATCTGTAAGAGGCTGATGATTCCATAAACGAGTCCTGTAAGTCAGTTCATTCAGCTCGGCTATACACACTCCATTCTTATCCGGAGCTGCATGTTTAGCCAGAATATCCATCGCAACCTTGCACAGATACAAGTTGGTTCCTATCCCTGCTGTTGCGGTAATCTTTGTTGAATCATAAACATCTTTCAGAATCACTGATGTGAATTCGCGAGCTGTCATGTTGGCAGAACGCAGATAAGGAGTTAAATCAATAAAGACTTCATCAATGGAATAAACATGAATATCTTCAGGTGCGACATATTTCAGATAAATCTGATAAATATCGGTGCTGACCTGCATGTATCGTGCCATGCGAGGAGGAGCAATCAGACAAGTCAGTTCAAGTGATTCATCCTCCAGAAGCTCAGGTCGATAACAGGATTTTCCTGTCAATTTCCCTTTGGGAGACTGAATACGACGCAGTGTATTGATCTCTTTCATTTTCTGATTCACTTCAAACAGGCGTGCTCTTCCAGAAAATCCAAAAGCTTTCAAAGCTGGTGTTGCCGCAAGACAAATGGTCTTCTCTGTTCTTTCCGCATCCGCAACAACCAGACACGTCGTCATCGGATCAAGTCCACGATCAATGCACTCAACAGAGGCATAGAAAGATTTCAAATCAATCGCAAGATATACAGAATTCATTCTATCCCTCCTTCGGTAAGTTTATTTTAAAGTTTACTAGAATTATTTTCAAGTCTTGACATATGGGAATAAATAGAAAAAACACAGTTCGTGAAAACTGTGTTAGAAAAAAATAATGGTTATAGCAATGCAGATAAGAAGTGGAACAGTCATATAAGCAAGTGTGTTGGAGAAGGATGATCCGTTTGCAGTTTTTCTTCGTTGTTTCAAGTCATAATCCTGTTGCGCCATCTCATTATCGATCACAAATCCTCTTTTTAACTCTACTGTTCGTGCAGAATAACCATCCGTGATAAGAAAGAATCCTCCAATCAGAGCAACTCCAGTCCAAAGATAAAAAAGCAGATTGATTTGATGCAATGCACAATATCCAAAAACTGCAAAAACAACGATATTCCATTTCAGTAAAAAAATTTTCGGAGAAATAGAAATCATGTTTTTCTTGTCTTCATGAGGATAAGAGAAAGTTTGTTTGATTTCTTTGTA
>JAFYOL010000041.1 GCA_017560205.1 Erysipelotrichaceae bacterium
AGACCAGACCATGGACGAATGATCTGGGGAGAAGTGGCAATGCCAGGATATGGTCTGTATGACAGAGCACTGGGTGCAACTTATTTGAATGGTCTTTGGGAAGCTATCGACAAGTCTCACAAGAACCCTAATTTCTAATTGTGAAAATCCCCTGATTTCAGGGGATTTTTGTATAAATTATGTTGTATTTTGCCAGTGATACGAGTATAATATGCTCCGGTATTTTAACCGATAGGAGGAATAACCTATGGCATTTCAAAAGATTATTAACCTTGCAGTAATTGCGCATGTCGATGCTGGTAAATCCACTCTGGTTGATGCATTCCTGTCTCAGTCTCATGTTTTCCGTGACAACGAAGAAATCGTAGACTGTGTTATGGACTCCAATGATCTGGAAAGAGAACGTGGTATCACCATCTATTCCAAAAACTGCTCAGTAAACTATAAAGACTACAAAATCAACATCGTTGATACACCAGGACACGCTGACTTCTCAAGTGAAGTTGAACGTATCATCAAAACTGTTGATACTGTTATCCTGCTGGTTGACTCAAGTGAAGGTCCAATGCCTCAGACTCGTTTTGTATTGTCAAAGGCACTGGAACAGGGACTTCGTCCAATTCTGTTGATCAACAAGATCGATAAGAAGGATGCTCGTGTGGATGAAGTCATTGACCTGGTTTATGAACTGTTCCTTGATTTGAACGCAAATGATGAACAGCTGGATTTCCCAATTCTGTATGGTATTGCACGTGAAGGTATTGTGCGTGCTGATATGGCAGATACAAACACAGATATCGTTCCACTGTTTGAAACAATTCTGAATCATGTAGAAGCTTATCCAGATATGATGGAAGAGCCTCTTCAGATGCAGGTTTCAGCTCTGGCTTATGATGATTATATTGGTCGTCTGGGAATTGGTCGTGTTTATCAGGGTGAAATCAAAGAAGGTACAGCTGTCACTGTCTGCAATGAAAATGGCAAGGTGAAACAGTGCAAGATCAATCAAATTTTTGTCTACAAGGGACTTAGCCGTATTGCCGTACCTAGTGCACAGTGTGGTGAAATCGTGATGATTTCCGGTATTGGCGATATTGAAATCGGTGATACAATCTGTAATTTGGGTCAGCCTATGCCAATGCCTCAGATTCAGATTGAAGAGCCTACTTTGTCGATGAACTTCATGGTCAACTCTTCACCATTTGCAGGAAAGACTGGTAAATATGTCACATCTCGCAACATTCGTGAACGTCTGGAAAAGGAACTGGAAGTGAATGTAGGTCTTCGTGTAGAAGATACAGATACAACCGATACATTCAAGGTATCAGGTCGTGGTGAACTGCATCTGTCCATTCTGATTGAAAACATGCGTCGTGAAGGTTATGAAGTGGCTGTATCCAAACCACAGGTTATCCTGCAGAAGATTGATGGCGAAATCTTTGAACCAGTGGAAGAAGTTGTCTGCTCCGTACCAACTGAATACTCTGGTACTGTCATTTCCAAACTGAACCTGAGAAA
>JAFYOL010000042.1 GCA_017560205.1 Erysipelotrichaceae bacterium
AAGGAAATGTATAACTATGAAACGCTTTGAAATGACCTCTTGTTCATTGCATGTTTTAGCTATGATGCTGATGTTGTGTGATCATCTATGGGGGACAATTGTACCTGGAAATGAATGGTTGACTTGTATAGGTAGATTGTCTTTTCCTATTTTCGCATTTTTAATTGTAGAAGGTTACTTTCATACCAGCAATTTAAGAAAATATATTCAGAGGTTGCTGATATTCGCATTGATTTCTGAGATTCCTTTTAATCTGATGACAGGAAGTCGTCTGTTTTATCCGATTCATCAGAATGTTTTGTG
The DNA here is from genome assembly GCA_017560205.1 of Erysipelotrichaceae bacterium. Classification (GTDB taxonomy): domain Bacteria; phylum Bacillota_I; class Bacilli_A; order Erysipelotrichales; family Erysipelotrichaceae; genus RGIG1896. Next base: position 304 of record JAFYOL010000042.1, read on the forward strand.
GACCTTTCTGATCTCATTGGGATTGATACATCTGAATGAGAAGGTAAAAGCTAGTCAACATCGCTCTCGTGTAATCATTATTGGTATTTTAAGTGTTCTGTTGGGATCTCTATTAGGGTTGTTAACGATGGTGGATTATTATCATGCAGGTATACTAACTGTTCTGATTTTCTATTTCTTTAGAGGAAATACAACAAGACATCGTTTGGGTCAACTGATTGGTATGTGGTATGTTCATGCTGAAATGCTGGGTGGATTGGGGTATGAAATCACTTTGTTTGGACATTCGTTTTTTCTGGTTCAGCAGAGTTTTGCCTTGCTGGCGTTGATTCCAATATGGCTTTATCAAGGTAAACAAGGTCCTCACAACAAAGTTCTTAAGGCAGTCTATTACTGGTTCTATCCAGTGCATTTGCTGATTCTGGGGCTTTTAAAAATGATGTAAACAGAAGGATAAGAAGGGTGATTCATATGAAAACAAAAATCAAGTTTTATTCTGGATTGGATGCGATTGGCGGTGTGTTATGTCTGTTGTCTATGGCAAAGAGCGTATTCTGCTGGAAATCGGTACAGCTTTTGAGCCTGCAAAAGATGTGATTGACCCAATCATGAACTTGCGTCAGAATCATTGGCTGTATGATCAGTTGCGTGTTGGTCGTGCACCATGGGTGGAAGGACTTTATTTCCATTTGTTTGGTGTTCCATTTGGTCAGAACAATCGTTCCTGTCAGATACTGCAGAAACTGCTTCAGAAGAATGAAATTGAATATGTAGGATATTCAAATGTATACTCGTTCAATCATGCATTTCCAAATCAGTTGAGCTGGATGATTCAGACATTGAAGCCTGATAATCTTGTCTGTGTTCATGCGAACACTCCTGAAAAAGTGAATGCAATGGGATATCATCAGGTATTGCCTGAGCAGAATGAAGCTTATATCATTGAAAAGGGAAGACTAATCAAAAAATAATGCATCAACAAATCAATTAAAAATCAATATGAAAAGAAGGTATATCACACAGATATGCCTTTATTATGTTAGCTGTAGTTTTCAGGTAATGATTCAATATATTTTGTCCAATCTGAAATTTGTGATGTGATGGGATGATTGATATGAGTGCATGTGTAAAAGTATCTTTTTAAATCATGTTCGTGCAATGTAAATGCATGAATTTTACCTTCAGGTATTTTAGTTATGCTTCTGGTTGACACAAAGCCTATTCCGAAATTATGAATCACAGCTTCAATGATAGCGGGAGTGCTTGCAGTTTCCCACTGAACCTGATAGTCAATCTGATTGTCTTTCATGATTCTTTCAAAAATGGATCTAGTTCCACTTCCTTTTTCACGAAGAATGAATTTACAGTTCTGCAGATCTTGAGGTGTAATGATGTCTTTTTTTGATAAAGGGTGTTCAGGTGAACAAATAAAGCACAGATGATCATGGAAAGATGGTTTTGATATAATATCTGTTTTATTGATGATGCCTTCTACCAAAGCGATATCAAGTTCATTGCGTGAAAGAAGCAGATCAATATGTGCTGTATTGGTTACTTTAACAAAAGTTTCGATGTCAGGATGAATCGTTTGAAAGTTATGAATTAATTGAGGCAGGATACTGGATCCTACAGTCATGGTTGCGCCAATTCGCAAAGGTCGGATTGAATGGAAATTCTTCATGTTTTGAGTTAATGCATCGTTGATTGCGACAATCTTTTTTGCGCTTTCTAACAGAAGAGATCCTGCAGCAGTGATTTTCAGTTCTTTGGATTGACGTTCAAAAAGAGGAACACCGTATTCTTTTTCGAGGTCACTGATGATCTGACTGATAGTAGGCTGTGAAATGAACAGGTGTTTTGCAGCTAAGCTCATTTTCTTGTGTTCTGCAGTCATCACAAATACTTTTAATTGTCGAATTGTAGCCATTGTTTACTCCTTTTATAGGTAAATACCTATAT
>JAFYOL010000043.1 GCA_017560205.1 Erysipelotrichaceae bacterium
TACATCAGCAGCATTCATCAGCTTTTCTGCGATTGATACGCTGTAGTTAGGAATGAACACAACCTTCAGCATACCATCGATTTCAGGGTCATTGTTGACAACGTTAGCTACGCTGTTGATCAGCTTGATAACAGCCTTAGCGAAGACATAAGCAGGAGCTGCTTTTGCCGCAAAGACAAATGTATGTGGAGTAATGCGGAAAGACTTGTCTTCCTTCATTCTCTGATACAGATACATCACATGCAGAATGTTGAGCAGCTGTCTCTTATAAGCGTGCAGACGCTTAGCCTGTACGTCAATAATTGAATTTGTATCGATTTCGATACCAGTTTCCTTCTTGATCAGTGCTGCCAGGATCGCTTTGCGTTCCTTCTTGATAGCCATGAAACGTTCCTGAATTTCAGTGTTGTCTACATGAGCCATCAGATTTTCCAGCAATGCAGGATTGTTCTGATATTCTGGCCCGATAACTTCATCCAGCAGATTTCTCAGCTGAGGGTTAGAATACAGCAGCCATCTTCTGTGTGTAATACCATTTGTCTTGTTGTTGAACTTGTTTGGCCACAGCTTAACGAAATCAGCAAACAAGTCACGCTTGATAATGTCAGTATGCAGTGCAGCTACACCGTTTACGCTGAAGCTTCCTACTACTGCCAGATTTGCCATGTGCACTGTATCATCCTTGATGATTGCAACACGATTTTCCATTCCCTTGTCAGATGGGAAACGGTGCTGTACTTCCAGTGTAAAACGACGGTGGATTTCCTGGATAATCATCCATACACGTGGAAGCAGACGTGAAATGTAGCGTACTGGCCACTTTTCAAGTGCTTCTGACATGATTGTATGGTTAGTGTAAGCCATTGTATTGGATACAATGTGCCATGAAGAATCCCAATCATAACCATAATCATCCATCAGAATACGCATCAGTTCAGGAATACACAGAACTGGATGAGTATCGTTCAGCTGGATAACCACTTTTTCATGGAAGTTGTCCATTGTACCATACGTTCTCATGTGCTGCTTCACAATACCCTGAAGACCTGCAGACACGAAGAAGTATTCCTGTTTTACACGGAGCAGACGTCCATCTTCAGTTGAGTCATCTGGATATACGTTACGTGTAATTGAGTTCACATCTTCCAGATATTTGATGAAGTCCTTACCAGCAGGCAGGTTTTCTGAAGCTTCTGCATCCCACAGACGCAGAGTGTTTGTTTCACCAGTCTGATGACCGATGATAGGCATGTCATAAGGTACTGCACGTACGCACTCAGCATCAACATGGTTGAATACGAGCTTTCCGTTAGCATCCTGTCTGACTTCAACATGACCGAAGAACTTAACGTCTACAGCATGTTTTGGCTTTCTAACTTCCCAGACGTTGCCCAGTTTGAGCCACTGATCTGGTACTTCTACCTGATAGCCATTAACGATTTTCTGTTTGAACAGACCATACTGGTAACGAATGCAGTTACCATTTCCTGGCAGCTGCAAAGATGCCAGTGAATCCAGGAAGCAGGCAGCCAGACGTCCCAGACCACCATTACCAAGACCTGCATCGCTTTCCAGGTCTTCCAGCTGGTTCAGATCGATATCCAATTCAGCCAGACCATCACGAACTGTTTCATAAATACCCAGGTTCATCATGTTGTTAGTCATCAGACGACCAATCAGAAACTCCATGCTGAAGTAGTACAGCTGCTTAGCATTGTCTGCTGCTACCTGATCTTTTGTCTTCTTCCAATGGATGCTGGCATATTCACGAACCATTTCTCCCAGTACGAGATACTTTTCAGTAATATGAGCCGAATCCAGTGAACGGCCATACATCTTGATCATTCTCTCAGCATATTGCTGTTTGAATTCCTCTTTGTTTGAAAACATTTCTTTTCCTCACTTTTCTTTTTCTTTTTTCGTTTGGATGTCTGGAATATGATTCCAGACAATGGTGCCAGTCGGATCTCTATGCATTGTTTAAGATTGTCATGTTTCTGTTTTACAGAATTCACGACAACAGGATTCAATGAACCTGAACCCTCGTAGATCTCCTTCTCGGTATGAATCAATTCTTTGTACTTACCATGATAAGGTACCCCTATCCGGTAATTTTCATAACCAATACCAGACATATTCAAGACAATCACAAAAGCTTCTGTTTCACTTTCACGATAATATGTCAGAACATTCTCATCAGCATTGTCACAATTGATCCATTTAAAACCATCATAAGTGAAATCTCTTTCACTAAATGCGGCATAATGCGCATAAATTGTACATAAATCTTTAAAATAACGCGCAAAAGCGGCATGACGGCTGTAATCCAACAGGAACCAGTCGTTTTCGCGTGTTTCATCGAATTCACGGAACATCCCCAACTCATTGCCCATGAAATTCAACTTCTTGCCAGGATGAGTGTACATGTACATGTAAAGCACTTTCGCCTGAGCAAATTTCTGTTCATAACTCCCCCACATTTTATCAATGATGGTCTTTTTACCATGGACATTTTCATCATGACCTAACGGCATCAGAAAACGTTCAGAATAATAATACATCATAGAAAATGTAAGCTTGTTATGGTCGTATTTCCTGAAGATAGGATCTATCGAAAAATACGCTAACGTATCATTCATCCACCCTAAATCCCACTTGTAGTCAAAGCCTAGTCCAGACTCTTCAACAGGGCCTGTCACCATAGGAAAATCACTGGAATCTTCCGCTATCAGCATGACCTCAGGAAAATGCACAGAAAGATAATAATTCATTCTTTGAAGAAATGCAAGTCCTCCTTTGTTAGTACCGCGATTTTTGTCGCCTCCCCAGTAAATGTAATTGCTTACAGCGTCAATTCTCAGTCCATCAACATGATATTTGTCACACCAAAGCGCTGCAGCACTCATTAAAAACGAACGTACTTCTTCTTTCCAGACATTGAAATTCAGCGTTCCCCAAGGACTTTTTGCATCATGTTCATAAGGATATTCATAACATGGCTGACCATCAAACTGAATCAGACCAAACTCATCTTACACAAAATGAACAGGCACAAAATCCATGATTACACCTATGTTATTTTGATGACATAAATCCACAAAATGCATAAACTGATCAGGTGTACCATAACGACTTGTACAGCTGAAAAGACCATGCGGCTGATACCCCCATGAACCATCAAATGGATGTTCATTCAAAGGCATCAGTTCCACATGAGTAAAATGATATTCCTTCAGATATGGAATCAGAACTTCAGCCAATTCTTCATAATTCAACCAAGTACCATCATCATGACGTTTCCATGAACCTGCATGAATCTCATAAATGTTCATTGGACGATCAAAGTTCTTTGTGCGCTGACTCAACCACACTTCATCCTTCCAATGATATTGATTCAAGTCATAAATGATGCTGCTGTTGAATGGTCGAAGTTCACTGTAAAATGCATACGGGTCTGCCTTTATGATTTCCTCGCCATCTGGAGTTAAAATACAGTATTTATAATGCTGATAGGTTGTGACATCTTTAATAAACACACTGAAAACAGAATCATGAATTCGATCCATTTTTCGTTTTGTCCACCAGTTGAAATCACCCATGACGAAAACATCCTTTGCATGTGGTGCCCACACAGTAAAACGAACTCCCGGTTCATTGTTTTCACATACACAATGTGCACCAAACAAACGATATCCTTCAATGCTGTGCCCCTCAAGATAAGATTTCAACATTAATTCTTTCCCCATGATGATTCCTCCTATTCAACAAAAAGGCACAGGTTTCCCTGTGCCTTCGTTTTTTTATTTAGACCATTCTTTAGCAGCTTCGTGATAAGCAACTGTCTTAGCCTTAACATCAGCCTTGTCAGCACCCTTAACGCAGAAGTAGAACTTGCACTTAGGTTCTGTACCTGATGGACGAACAGCGATCCAGCTTCCATCTTCCAGATAGTACTTCAGTACGTTAGACTTAACGAAACCTTCCAGAGGCTTCACTTCACCGTTTTCAACGTCAGTCTTCAGTTCGAAGTCCTGTACGCGAACAACCTTCACACCAGCGATTTCAGCTGGAACGTTAGTGCGCAGGTTAGCCAGGATGCTCTGAATCTTTTCAGCACCTTCCTTACCAGCCAGTGAAATAGCAACCTGAGTTTCTTCATAAGTACCATGTTCTGCATAGCAGTCATTCAGTACATCAACCAGAGTCTTGCCCTTAGCCTGGTAGAAGCAAGCAGCTTCAGCCAGCATCAGACATGCCTGTGGAGCATCTTTGTCACGTACAAATGGCGCAATCAAAGAACCATAGCTTTCTTCATAACCGAAGACATAGTTCTTTTCATGAGTTACTTCATACTTTGCAACCTTTTCACCGATGAACTTGAATCCAGTCAGTGTCTTTTCGCAGACAACACCATACTTGTTGGCAATCTTTTCACCCAGATCACTTGTTACAACAGTGTTGAACATAACTGGATTTTCAGGCATAGTGCCCATTTCAGTATACTGAGACAGAATGTATTCAATCAGAACTGCACCAGACTGGTTACCAGTCAGGACAACATATTCACCTTCATGCAGAACTGCAACACCCATACGGTCAGCATCTGGGTCACAAACCAGAATCAGTTCAGCTTCATTGTTCTTAGCATATTCAAGAGCCAGTTCATAAGCTTTCAGTTCTTCTGGGTTTGGAGTCTTTGTATTTGAGAAATCAGGGTCTGGTGAGCACTGTTCTACAACTGGAATGCAGTTATAACCTGTGCGCTTGTAAACTTCCTGTACTGGAATGTTTGCAGTACCATGTTCAGGAGAGAAGACAATCTTCATGTTACCCTTTTCTACTTCAGGATGAATCTGAATCTTCAGAACTTCTGCATAGTAAGCTTCATCCACATCTTTACCGATAACAGTAATCAAAGCTTCCTGTTCAGCTGAACATTCAGCAACCAGAGCCAGTGGATCTTCTACAGCATTAACTTCTGCAATAACCTGAGAAGCCAGAGCTGGAACCAGCTGACATCCCTTTTCATCGTACAGTTTGTAACCATTGTATTCTTTTGGATTGTGAGATGCAGTAATCATGATACCACCGAAGCAGTTGAAATGACGAACTGCAAAACTCAGTTCAGGAGTTGGTCTCAAGCTTTCAAACACATAAACACGGATACCGTTCTTAGCCAGCATCTTTGCAGAATCCATTGCGAATTCATAGCTCATGTGACGATTGTCATAACCGATAGCGATACCGCGTGCTGCAGCTTCAGCACCATTAGCGTTGATGTAGTTCGCAAATCCCTGATTTGCCTTACGGATAGTATGAACATTGATACGGTTGCAGCCCACACCCAGCAGACCTCTCATACCTGCTGTACCGAATTCGATATTTGTATAGAATGCGTCTTCGATCTGCTTTTCGTTCAGAGTTTCGAGCTCTTCTCTGAGCTTAGCATCAAGATTTGGATGATTTTTCCAGATTTCATATTGATTCATTTTCTATTCCTCTTTCTATCATTGTTGTATCCATTATAGCATGTTAAAAGCGCTTTCACACCACTATTTTTGTTGATTTTGCCCACGACAGACAGTAATATAGCGTACAAACTGCTGCTTCACAAATGGAACCTGCGCTTCTATGTTCCAACCTGTTTCTTCCAGCATTTTTTCCATCGGCTCAACGCTGAACAGCACCAGTTCATTTGCCATTTTACGACATCCTGCAAGCAGCTTTTTCTGTGTCTGATCATCCACATTTTCCATGACTCCATAAGGAATATCCAGAATCGCACAGTCTGCATGTTCATCACTTACTGTCATATCCATGCATGTTATAACCTCAGGATAACCATAATACGCACAGTTTTTGTTGGCGTCCGATGCAATCGGAGGATTCATTTCAATTCCTTTGATGTCATAGCCTAAATGCAATCCTTCCAGCACAACAGTCCCTACACCGCAGCATGGATCAATCAAAGTGCGTGAACGATCATTTCTTCCTGCCAGTGATATCGCAACACGTGCCAGACGAACAGGCAACGAATAGGTATAGGAGTGAGGTTTATTCTGATGTTTCAGCCAGCGCTTCTCCATTTTTTCAGCTAAGCCAAAATACCACATTCCCTTATGATGAATGATTCCATATAGAATTTTGGGTTCATATAGTGAAAAATCCCCTTCTATTGCATTGCCGCAGCGTTTGCATAAAGACAGCTGAAGATCATAATCTACATTTGTACGCTTCCCAAGAAAGATAACTTTGTAGACATCACTTTCGAGATACAGTTTTTCTACTTCATCCACTAACCCATCCGGATGATCTGATTTAGCCAGAATTGTCATCTTCTCATGCATAAAAGGTGAATGTTCCCCAGAAACATCCACATCACTGATCAATACTTTTTCATCAAGTTCTACACCAAAAAGATGTTTGCACTCCAGTGCAAACAACATCTGATCCATTTCTCTGTAATTAAAGATATAAGCATATTTCATAAATTCATTTTACCATAGAAAAAGACTGAATGTTTTACCATTCAGTCTAAATCATCCTATTTCAGCATTGCTTTGATAAACCAGATGTTCTTGTCATACTGTGCAAGATCACCTTCAAAGGCACTGACAACTGCTGGATAACCTTCTTCATCTGCCAGGTTGCGGATTTCAAGAGCCAGATTTCTCATCTGTCTGAAGTCCTCCAGCACAATTTCAAGCACTTCTTTACCATGCAGTTCAACTGAATCCAGTTCTTTGATATCAGAAAGTTCAAGATGAGCTTTGAGTGAAGCTGCTGGTACTTCATCATGAATTTTAAGAAGTTCAGCTACTTCATCCAGTGATGATGCAAGTCCATCATATAAACCTTCCAGATATTCATGAATGGATTTGAAATTCACACCTACAACATTCCAGTGCAGGTTATGCAGTTTGATATATTCGACGCTTAAGTTAGCGAGGTAGCGATTCATAGAGAGCACTAATTCTTTTTTCATACTATTTTCCTCCTTATAGTTACTCAACTTTATTTCTCTGCATTTCATGCAGTCAGTTCATTTCAATTCTTTCTGTACAAGCTCGATGATTTCTCATCTGATCACCTCTTTCTTTTGTTGAACATATATTAGCACAAGCTAACTTTTATGTCATTTCATATGCTCACAAAGATAAAAAGAAAAAAGGATGATTTCTCATCCTTATAGTTTCGCTCTTAATTCAGCCTTTTCCTCTTCACTCAGGAATGCTGCATCGATGGCATTTTCAGTCAGTTTTCTGATATCTGCTTCAGTAAATCCCATACGAGTGATCAGCTTTTCAATTTCCGAATGTGTTGTTACTCCTGAAAGTGTCATGTTATCTGAGTTAACCGTAACCTTAGCTCCAGCTTTGTACAGTTCAATGATCGCATGTTCTTCATAAGATGGCTGACAGTGGCACTGAATGTTGCTTGTTGGGCAAAGTTCAAGTGTCATCTGCTTTTCGATGACTTCTCTCATGACTTCAGGATCCTGTGTACAATGTCCTCCGTGACCAATACGCCAAGCTCCCATATCCATTGCATCTTTTACAAAGGATGCTGGTCCAGCTTCACCTGCATGAATTGTACATGGAACACCAAGTTCTTTTACAAGGTCAAACACTGGTTTGAAATCCAGCATTGGGCACAGTCCTTCAGCACCTGCCAAGTCAACCGCAACAACACCTTTACCTAAGAAACGCTTTGCTGCACGAACAGTTTCCATGTTCGCTTCTTCATTGATTTTCGCATTACCATAAGTCATACAGCAGCAGATGATATTCGTCTTAACTTCAGGGAAATCCTTCATTGCACGATTTCTACCTTCCAGTACAGCTTCAATAACTTCATCCTGAGTTAATCCCTTCTGCATATGTACCTGTGGTGCAAAACGGATTTCAGCATAAATCAAACCTAAATCATTTAAATTGCGAATTGTTGAATAAGCACACTCTGACAATGCTTCCTTATCCTGCATAATCGCAATTGGAAAATCAAAACATTTCAGACATTCTTCCAAGCTTGGATTATCTGATGGTACAGTCATCTTCTGTTTAAACTGTTCCATTGTCCAAGTTTCATCAATAATGTTTCTTTCAAGTGCCAGACGGAACGCTGTTTCAAGATCCAATGTTCCATCAAGATGCAGATGCAGTTCTACCTTTCCTAAATTCATTTCTTTTCCCCTCCTGATTTTTCACTATTCATGAAAAAAAGACAGCTTAAACTGTCTTATTTTTATTAAGCAATTATATTCTGACTACGCAGTACTTCTTCAATTGTTGTGATTGCAACGTCTTCATCGTAACCTTCACAAGAAATCACAACTTCAGACTGAGTCGGAATACCCAGAGACATCA
>JAFYOL010000044.1 GCA_017560205.1 Erysipelotrichaceae bacterium
AACTAAAAGGTCTACTATCACTAGCAGACCAATATAAGTTAGTACATATTTATTGAATTTCGAACCGCCGTATACCGAACGGTACGTACGGTGGTGTGAGAGGTCGGGAAAATTATTTAATTTTCCCTCCTACTCGATTTTTAGTTGAATAAAAGTACAAGAATCAGTGCAAGTGCCAGAAGAACATATCCTGAATAGAGCATTGTCTGTTCTTTTTTAGTATAAGGTTCTGTTGACTGTGTACCATTGCGTTTTGTATATTCTGTTTTTACAATCATAACAAGAACGATACCAATCACTAAAGCAACGTATTTCAGATAACTCATTATTTCTTTCCTTCTTTCTTCTTTTTGTTCAGGTTTTCAGTGCATTTGCTGAAGCACGCTTCAATTTCCATTGTTGTCATTGTGCCTGTACCGCTCTGTAAAACCTGAAGCAATTCACCATATTTGTTTGTTTTCCAATTTGTTTTCATTTTAGAAAAATCTGCAGCATTCGGGAACATAAGAACACCTTCGATATGCTGAATTCCTGTCTGCTTTTTGATTGTTTCAATGTGCTGTTCAAGCAGAGCTGATGTTGAAGGAATTCGATATGTTTTCTTATCTCTGTGAATAATCCAGTATTTGTCTTTGTCTTTTCCTGTAATTTCACCAACAGAATGGATAACACTGAACATGTGTGCACCTTTGTTGTGGAAAATTGTGACAAAGTTATGAACGGGGATACCGTTTTGATCAAGATAGCTGTTGAAGATGATGCGGTGTTCACCAAGTTCCTGTTTTAACCAGTCACTTTGGCTAAGGTCTTTACGCTGTCTTAAACGAAAATAATACTCTACAAAACCTGAATAAAGAATTGTGTAGAATGAGCCTTTGTAAAGTTTATAATCCTGATATGCTTTTAAGCCCATAGAGAAAATGATTACTCCAAAAAAACCATAGAAAAAGATTTCCATATTTGTCACCTCGAATTTAATTATACCCGAGAAAAATCAATTGGGGAAGCCTGAATAAGGCAGAGTTAAGCATTAGTAAACGGTAAAAATTATGTTATAAGAAAAATGCATGGAAAAGTTCCATCTGTATCTTGTGAATAAAATCCCCAGATAGTCTGTGGTCTCTGTAAGGTTTACTGGAGCGATAATAAAAAAGAAAAAGCCTCTGGGTTATTATGAGACCTGTTTGCGAAACTACGAAATAAAATAACGAGGAGGATTTTATCATGGGAAAGCATATCGATAACTTACATAGCCAATCAGCTGAAAGATGAGCGAATAGCCGAGCAGATGGAAATGGTACTAGAGGATCCTTTTAAGAGAACTAAGAAGTAATGCGTGTCAGAGACCACGTTTTCTCTGTAAAGCGCTGCAGGGAGGATGGGCTAGGGCTGCATAAGAAAATCCACTAGCTGTGCTAGTGGATCTTTATACGATTAATCGATGAGTGAATGATAAATCTTCTGCATGTCCTCAACTGAAACTGGATAAACCGTATTAGAAGGACTTCCACTGATGTATGCATCACTTGACATCTTTGGAATTAATGTTTTGAACAGTTCATGATCTGGAATGATTGCTTTCAATTCAGGAATGTTCAATTCATGAAGCAATTGATGAAGGGCAGTGAAGAAATCTTCAGTTGCCTGTTTGTCATCAGCAGATGAACTTAATCCTGAGAAACGAGCAATTTCTGCAAGTTTATCAGAAATAGGTTCTTTTACAAACTGCATGCAGGCTTCAAGCAGAACAGCGTTGCTTAATCCATGTGCGATGTGGAAATTAGCGCCGATTGGACGACTCATGCCATGGATGATTGTAACAGATGAATTGTTGAAGGCGCATCCCGCTTCAAATGCTGCCAGTGCCATGGCTGCACGAGCTTCTTCGTTTTGAGGTTCGTTATAGCAGGTAGGCAGAGCTTTAAAAATCTTATCAATTGCAGAAAGAGCGAATGTTGATGCAAGAGGCTGAGCTTTTTTAGATGTATAAGCTTCAATCGCATGACAAAGAGCATCAATACCTGTTGCTGCAGTGACTGACTTTGGTGCAGTCATTGTAAACATTGGGTCAATGATTGCGATATCAGGAATCAGACTTGAACCTTTTAAAAGCATTTTGACATCATTTTTTGTATCCGTGATAATGGTAAACATTGTGGCTTCAGAACCTGTTCCTGCAGTTGTAGGGATTGCGACAAGTGCAGGTCGATCTTCTACGAAATTCTTTCCCATCATGGTATTGATGGGGGCATCAACTTTTGTCATCATTGCGATGGCTTTCATTGAATCCAATGGTGATCCACCGCCAATTGCGATCAGAAAATCACACTGATTTTCGTTGTAGCATTTCAATCCGTTTTCAATCATTGTATCGGTAGGTTCACCGTTGATATCAGAATAAACAGTGTAGTTCACATGAACTTCATCCAACAGGCTTGTCAGCTTTGCAACATTGCCCAGCTGAACCATCATGTTGTCAGTGACGATCAATGCATGTGAACCGAGTTCTTTGATGCTTGAAATCGCATCATTCAGTGCATTGCTTCCGCTGAAGACATTGGAAGGCATTAAGAATTGTCTAGTCATCTTATTTCACCAGATATGAACGGATAATGTGAACCAGTTCATCATAGCCTTTTAAGAATCCCTGCATTGTGACAACGAATGCACCATAATGTTCAAACTCTTCAGGAGTAAGTCCGTTTTCATCATAAGCCTTGTTGAACTCTTCCAGTTTTTTTAGTTCTTCAAGATAATGAGGATTTACTGGTGTATTGATTGTTTCAACAACAGGGAAGTTTGAATTGTTGTATTTAACCTGCCATTCATAAGGGATAGTCAGGATGAGGTCTCCACCGATGAATTCATGCCAATGATAAGGGTTGCGATATGCTGCAACCAGCAGTTTTGTGCGGTAGCCTCTTTCTTTATAGATGCGGTAGGCATTCTTTACAACGGCAACACCTGCCCATTCAAGGATTTCAGGTTCTACCAGCATGCCTTTTGCCTTTACATGATTTTTCAGATAGTCATCAACACGTCCAGCCATAATTGTGCAGACAGGATTGATTGTATCGATAGGAAGACCTTCAGCTTCACGACGTGCAAGACCTCTTTCTACTGCTTCAGCCACTGCAATAGCCTGAGAAACAGTGAACGAAACTGTAGCATTTACGCTGATTCCCATGTATGTCATTTCTTCAAATGCTTCAACACCAGCTTTTGATGTAGGAGCTTTGATCTGAGAGTTTGGACAAGATGAAGCCAAGTCGGCTGCATGAGCAATCATGCCTTCTTTAGAACGGTATAATTTTGCGTTTGTCTGGAATGAAATGCGTCCGCGTTTTCCTTTATATTCTTCAAAGCATGGAAGAAGAAGTTTTGATGCCTTTGTGCCCAGTGCACGAATTGTTTCCCATGCGATTTCATCTTCTGTTGCAGAAGGATGATCGGCAATCAACTGCTGGATTGTAGGTTCCCAATCCTTTAATTCCTTTTTCAGTACGTTTAATACGATAACAGGATTTGTTGTTGCACCTACTGATCCGTTTTCGATGGAATAGGACAGTTCAGAACAACTGCAGCTGTCGTTCCATATTTCTGTCTGAGGAAATTTAGTTGTTGTTTCATGAAGTTTCAGCATCGTTTAGTCCTCCTTTAATGTAAAGATGTTGAGATTTGTTCCGTTAACCCATTCATGGTCAGGGTCATAAGTTCTTGTCTTCAGCCAAGGATTGTCCTGCAGATGTGGAATCATCCAGACATAGTACATAGCATATCCTGGAGCTGCATTCTGTGGATGAACAAGACCACCTGGAATGAATGCGATTGAATTGTGTGTCACTTTATAAGCATTGTCTCCCATAAAGCAAGTGCCAAATCCTTGAGGTTTATCAAATTTATAAAAGTAAACTTCAGGCTGTGGATGGTGATGTGGAGGATAGCTTGACCAGATTCCAGGGAAGTTGATGATTTCACCAAGAACCATGTTGGAATATGGTGTGCGTTCTTTGTCCAGGATTGTTGTGACAATACGTTTCGTTGTCGCTTTCAGTTCTCCATCGCCAAAGAAGCCTAAATCAATGTTGGATTTGTCATACCATCCAGTTTCAAATTCATTGTCGTTTTCTTTGCACTGAATCAGAATTTCAGCGTCAGATGAACAAGTAACAACTACTTTCTTTCCCTTTGATACATGCAGGCAACTTGCGGAATCTGTAAAACAGCTTGTTCTTTTTCCGGAATAAGTTGCATTGTCCAATGTGAATGTTACATCTCCTTCAAGCAAAAGGAATGCAGTTTCCTGAGTGGGGTTGTCAAAAGTATAGCTTTTTGAAGATTCGCCTTTCAGCAGATAAATATCCATGAACATTGCATCCTGCTGTCCGTCGCAGATCTTATTTACCCCGAAATTCAGGGTTTCATTTTTACGTAGCATGTGTATTTCCTCCTAGCCACTATGTTGTTTCTCATTGTAATTATGTCAGGTGATCTATGCGCAAGTCAATTTGTTTTGTATCGCATAGCTGCCATACAAACGCAGCTTTCTTACCCATATTCATCGTACAATTCTATTATAATGCAAGAAAAAAAACTGTTCGAAAAAGAACAGTTTTTTTTAGCGGAAATAACGGTAAATTATTTTATATAATGCCTCAAATTTCATCCTAAAAACAACAAACAATTGTGCGTTTTTTCTAAATAACATCGATATAAATTTAAATGTAAGAAGTTCAGATGAATGGATTGACTTTTATTATTGTTTTTAATAAAAGGTAATAAAAACAATAATAAAAAAATTACCGTTATTTAAGAATGTTAACTTTCAAAGAAATTTAAGGAAATTTTTTGCTGAATTCGATACAATGATAAAGGGAAGGGCGAGAAAATGAAAGATAAGAAGTCTCAATATTATGTCCAAGCTATCTTGAAGATTCTTTTAAGTTCTGACATGGTGACAACCGTTCAACTTGGAGAAGAAGTGGGTCTTTCTGAAAAGACTGTACGTACAAAGGTAGAAGCAATCAATGATTATCTTCGTGCAAATCAGTTGGGCGAAATCTGCAAGAAACGCCGTATTGGAATCTGGCTGAATGCAACAGATGAACAGAAGATTGAAATTCGTAAAAGGATTTTTAACAATCAAAAGATCGAACATCTTCAATCAGATCATTCAAGAATGTATACTGCATTGCGTCATATTCTGAAAATCAGCAAACACAATCGTTTGACGACAAATCAGCTGGCAGACATAATGTATCTGAGTGTACCTACTGCATTTAAGGTTCTCTCTGACTGCAAAGATTGGCTCAAATTGTTCAATGTTGATTTGAATGTCGTTCGAAATAAAGGGTTTGAACTGATTTGTACAGAGTCTCAGTATCGCATTGCGGTAAAACATTTTATCTTGAGATTTACTCATCAAGAATCTTTAGATGAAATCATCAGTTATTTCACGCCTAGTCTTGATTTAAGGAAAGTAAAAAAATGCATTATTGACACAGAAAGTGAATGGGGATTTGAATTTGCAGAAGAATCCTTCAATGAAATTTATGTATATCTTGCATTGTCGATTTATCGACGTCAGATTGATAGTTCACAGGAAATTCTGCTTTCAGATGAAGAATTGAGAATGTTGCAGACATACAATGAATATTCGTTTGCGGAAGCTATTTTGAAAAAAGTAGTTGAGAAGTTCTCGGTTCCAATCACACAGGCTGAAATTGGATTTATTTCAATTCCAATTCTGTGCTCTAAAATGATTGACCCAGGATACAACGTTGCTACAGAAGATATTATTCGTGAATATGACAATCGATTAAAAGAATTCGTTAAGAAGATTATCAGTGTCGTTTCTGAAGTTCTTAACGTTGATATGACAAATGATGAGATGCTGTTTCATGGCTTGATGATTCATATGAAACCTGCAATTTTCCGATTGAGATATGAAAAAAATCAGTCGAACGGATTGAAGGGATACATCAAATCTGAATTTAAACAGGCATTCAGAGTTTCATGGCTTATTTCGGTATTGTTTGAAGAACATTTTCAGTTGATGATTAATGAAGATGAACTGAGCTATATTACACTTTATATTCAGTCAGCTTTGGAAAGAAATAAAAAGCCGATGAATACGGTTCTTGTGACCAGAACATCGATGGGTGTGAATCAGATGCTCTGCGAAAAAATCAAAAGAACATTCCCTATTATTGAAGATATCAAAGTAGTGAGTGCTCATGATTTCAGACTGGAAAACTATCCTTCTGTTGATATGATTATCAGCACACGTTCCGTAGCTGAACGTGATATCAGAATTGTTGAAATTGATGAAATTCTTTCTGAATCATCAGTCAGCAAGATTAATCATAAAATACGTCAGTTGAGTGCACAGACTGTTCAAAGTAAAATTCAGTTTGATCCGGTTTGTCATACATTGTTTGAACCTGATTTAATTTTCACTCACATTGAAGTTGAAAATAAACAGCAGCTTCTTGAAATGATGTGTTCAAGACTGCTGAAAAAGGGATATGTGACTAAGAAATATCAGGAAACTGTTCTTTTAAGAGAGTTGGCAACACCAACATCAATTGGAAACATGGTTGCGATTCCACATGGTGAACAAACGGAAATCAATGAAGCCAAGATTGTAATTGCAACATTGCAAAAACCGATTCTCTGGGATACAGATATGGTGGATGTAGTCTTCCTGCTGGCAGTTAAAATGACCAATGACTATGAAATCCGTCGTACACAATTGTTTTATAAACAATACATTCATCTTGTGAATACAGATAAAGATGTTAATGTTTTAAGAAGTTTTGAATCCAATACAGATATGTACCGTCATCTAATCAGTTAATGGAAAAGGGAGGAATTAAAAGATGGGATTGCGCGATATTTTAAATGAAGAAATTATTGACCTTAGTTTAAAGGGAACAACAAAGGATGAAGTCCTGCATGAACTGGCAGGTCATCTTCATTCAGCTGGATACATCGCTGATGTAGAAGAATTTGTAAAAGATATTTACGTGCGTGAAGAAGAAGGAATTACAGGTATGGGAAATCATATCGCAATTCCACATGGTAAAAGTTCATCTGTAACTCGTATTGGTATTGCGATTGGGCGTACAGAAAACGAAATTGAGTGGGAAAGCTATGACGGACAGCCAGTTAATCTGATTTTCCTTTTCTGTGTCAGCGATGATTCTGATTTTGCAAGAAACCATATGATGCTGCTGGCAGAACTGGCTGGTAAACTTGGTAATGATGCTCGCGTTGAAATGCTTCAGAAAGTTGAAACAAAGGAATCTTTGATTGAAGTTCTGACAAGTGAAGAAGTTGAAGCAGCTGAAAACAGTGTTGCTGATGCAGAAGAATTTGATGAAAGTCTTATTTCTTTCTAATAGTAAAAAATGTAAAAATTACCGCATTAATGTTACCTTCTGTATTAGGAAAGCGGTTGCATAAGGTGGTAAATTGATAATGTGCTAGTGACAATAATAGAAAGGAGAGGTGGGCATAATGAGTCTGAAGATTGTTGGTATCACAGCATGTACTGCTGGTATCGCGCATACTTATATCGTTGCTGAGAAAATTGCTACTGCTGCTCAGGAAGCTGGTCATCAGTGCAAGATGGAAACTCAGGGTACAATCGGACGTCAGAACGAATTGACAGCACAGGACATTGCAGAATGTGATGTTGTCATTGTCGCTCATGACATCAAGGTTGGCGGTATGGAACGCTTTGCTGGTAAGCCTGTTGTAGATATTCCTATTTCTACTGCAATGAAGAGTCCAAAAAGCTTAATTGCTACAATTGAAAAGAAATTAAACAAAAAATAAAAAAGGGGAACTAACATTATGAAAAACTTAAACTTTAAAAAACACATGATGACTGGTATTTCCTACATGATTCCTATGATCGTTGTCGGTGGTATTCTTGGTGCCATGGCAAAAGGTCTTGGAGGATGGGAAGTAGGTAATTTCGGTCCTGCAGCTGGTGCTACTCCATATTCTAATCTGGCTCTGACTTGGGCACACTTCTGGTGGGGTGTAAACAAACTGTCTAGCCATGCTATGAGCTTCGGTGTTGCTGTAATGGCTGCTGGTGTTGCTTACTCTATTGCTGAACGTCCAGGTATCGTTCCTGCGTTCGTAATCGGTTTTGTTTGTAACGAATCTAAGGGTGGATTCCTTGCTGGTCTGCTCATGGCATTCGTTGTTGGTGCATTCGTTAACTGGATGAAGACTTGGAAGCTTCCTAAGTGGATGGTTGGTCTGATGCCTGTAATGATTATTCCTGTAATTACTACATTCGTTCTTGGTATGGGTTACCTGTACATCCTGCAGGGTCCTATGGCTGCTCTGATGACTATGATTCAGAACTGGATGATGTCTTTGAACGGTGGTTCTAAGTTCGTTATCGGTGCTGTTATCGGTGCTTGCATGGGCTTCGACATGGGTGGTCCTCTGAACAAGACTGCATCTATGGCTGCTAACGCTCTGGGTGCTGACGGAATCAATGGTCCTATGTCTGCAAAGATCATCGGTGGTATGACTCCTCCTATCGGTGTTTGGGTTTCTACTCTGATCGCTCCTACTAAGTTCACTGAAACTGAAAAAGAAACTGCTAAGACAGCTATGCCAATGGGTCTGTGCTTCATTACTGAAGGTGTACTGCCATTTGCAGCTGCTGACCCTGCACGTTTCGTTCCTGCTTCTATGCTGGGTTCAGGTATCGCTGGTGGTCTGGCTGTAGCTATGGGTGTTGAATCTGTAGCTGGTCACGGTGGTGTATTCGTATTCCCAATGATGGTTAACCCTCTGTGGGCTGTCATCGCACTGGTTGTTGGTTCTGTAGTAACTGGTGTTGTATACGCATTCATCAAGAAACCTGGTGAAGAAGTTGTTGAAGAAGAAATCGTTGACCTCGACATCGACTTCTAATTAACAAAACTTAATTTAAAAATAATTTTGGAAAGAAAGAGGTACTCGAAACATGTATGTATCAATGACTGACATCCTGCAGGATGCTCATAAGAATAATTATGCTGTGATGGCTGTCAACAGCATCAACATGGAAATGGCGAGAGCCGTAATTAGTGCAGCAGAAGAAGAAAGATCACCTATTATCGTTAATATCGGTATGGGGCAGATGAAGAAACATGCTCATGCAAACGTTATGGTTCCACTGATCAAGAAGCTGGCTGAAGAAGCTAAGGTTCCTGTAGCGTTGAACCATGACCATGGACAGGACCTGGATTTCATTATCAAATGTATCCAGGATGGATTCTCAAGCGTAATGATCGATGCGTCTTCTTTCCCATTTGATGAAAATGTTCATCGTACTTCTACTATTGTTAAGCTAGCACATCCACACAATATTTGCGTTGAAGCTGAACTCGGGCATGTTGGTCAGGCAGCTGATGGCGACAATAGCAAAGCTGATCTTTACACTGATCCAGAACAGGCAAAGAAATTTGTTGAACTGACTGGTGTAGATGCATTAGCAGTTGCTGTTGGTACAGCTCATGGAAGCTATCCTAAGGGATATGTTCCAAAGTTAGACTTTGAACGTCTTGCACTTTTAAAGAAGACTTTGGATATGCCTCTTGTTCTCCATGGTGGATCAGGATCAGGTGAAGAAAATATCCGTAAAGCTGTTGCATGTGGTATCAACAAGATTAATGTATGTACTGACGTGTTCAATGTAGCACAGAAGGCAATGGTTGATCGTATGGCTGAAAACCCTAAGGCAGATTATCTGGATCTTTGCATGACTGCTGAAGTAGCTATGAAAGAATTCGTTAAGAACTACATCCGTGTGATTGGTTCTAATAACCGCTATGTCTTCGGTGAAGCGAAGATTGTGGGTCACGAATAATCCAAATTTGTGATGTTAAAATTGGACCACTGGTTAACCCCAGTGGTCTTTTCTTTTTGTGAACATATAACGTAAAATCTGAAACAAATCATAATTTGTTTCAGATTTTATATATTTTATTTAGTGTTTTTATGCTCTACGATTGAATCATATGGTTTTTTAACTTTCATAAGTCTATAATAGTAGGTATTAGATTGGGGAGATAGAAATGAATCAGTATTTAAACGCGGTCAATGCACCTGTTTTTTATTTGATTGTTGCAGGCGTTCTGACCTTTATTACGATCATGTGTGTTTTGTTTTTGATTAAAAGCTATAAAACAGGGCTTCAGATTGGTATGGATGAAAAAGTATTAAAGAAAACAATTGTATCAAGTGCAATGTTTACACTGTTGCCTTCCATCAGTATTCTTTTAGGGGTTATTGCATTAAGTGGTACATTGGGAGTTCCATTCTCATGGTTGAGATTATCTGTAATTGGTTCACTTCAGTATGAATTGAATGTTGCTGAAATTGCAGCACAGAGTGCTGGACTTTCAGGATTAAGCTTGAATGAATTGACAGTAGAAGCTTTTGTAACGATTGCTCTTGTTATGACTTTCGGTATTTTGGGTGGTATCATGTGCTGCATTTTCTTCTTGAAAGGTTATTCCAAGAAGCTTCAGACTAAACCGAAACAAGAAAACAGTGAAAGCAAACCGAATTTTGGGGCTCATGCGACAACTGCAATGTTTGTTGGGTTGTGCGCTGCCTTCATCGGATCTTACATTGGAAAATGCTTCCCACAGGGTGGTTCTGACTATATGCCTCTTTTGGTGGCATTGGCAGCAGCTGCTGTGATGGGAGTCTTTGAATATCTTATTAATAAGAAAAACATGAATGCACTTGAGAATTTCAGTTTAGCAGCAAGTATGCTGGCGGCAATGGCTTTTGCGGTCATTGTTAATATGCTGTAGTCAGGAGGGGTGAAGATGAATCGAAATCAAATTATTGACAACTACAACAACACCCTTCACTTATTAGGTAGAGTGACATTGGTTCTTGCATCCATTTTGTTGATTAGTGTTCCATTTATTGTTTCTATTGTTAATGGTGTACAGCCAAGTCTATCAGGATTTATCAATGGATTGATTAAAGTAGGTATGATTTATATTCCTATGTCTATTGTAGAATTTTTGATTTATACACCAATGCTGGGTGTTGGTGGAGCTTATTTGTCATTTTTAACAGGAAATGTTACAAATATGAAAATCCCAGTCGTAATGAATTCAAAAGAAATCGCACAGACAGAATCGGGTACAATTGAACATGAAATCATCAGTACAATTTCTGTAGCGGTCAGTGCGATGGTTACAACACTGGTGATTGTTGCGGGTGTGCTGATGATTGTGCCACTTCAGCCAGTGCTTCAGAATGAAGCTCTGCTTCCAGCCTTCAACAATGTTGTACCTGCTTTGTTTGGGGCGTTGGGTCTTAAATACTTTGTGAAGAGTCCAAAGATTGCGATCATTCCTCTGCTTGTGATGAGTCTGCTTTGCATCTTTGTGCCTTCTATGATTTCACAGACCAGTGTTCTTCTGATTCCAAGCGGTGCTTTAGCATTAGGAATTGGATTTATCTTGTTTAAAAAGAATCTTCTTTAGGGGAAAATAGAGTATGAAAGTTGTTTTAGTAGTTTTAGCGGTATTGGTTGTTCTGCTTTTGATCGCATTGGTGCGTGCTTTGCTGATGAAACCGACAAGCGCAAAAGATGCAAAGGTCGTTTTGGATACAAGTGAACGTGCTGAAAAATATGGTCAGCGTCTGTCACGTATGATCCAGAAAGAAACAATTTCCTGTCGTAACCAGGAAGATCGTTCAAAATTCTATGAATTTCATAAACTGCTGGAAACTGAATTTCCACTGATTCATGAGAAGTGTGAAAAACATGATTTCAACGGCAGCCTGCTGTTTAAATGGCCTGGGCATAACAAAGCAGAACCTGTTTTGTTTATGAGTCATCAGGACGTTGTTGAGGCAACTGGTCAGTGGAAACATGATCCATTCAGTGGTCATATTGATGAAACAGGTCGCGTGTGGGGACGTGGAACCGTTGATACAAAGGCGTCTTTGATGTGCATGTTAAGTGCCGTGGAAGAAATGATTGAATCTGGCTTTGCACCATTGGGTGATGTTTACATCGCAAGCAGCTGTACAGAAGAATGGGGCGGAGATGGTGCTCCTGCAACCGTTGATTATCTGGAAAAACAGGGAGTGAAACTTTCACTTGTCATTGATGAAGGTGGTATGATCATTGAAAAGCCAGTAGGTGGAGTCAATGGAACTTATGCCATGATTGGTGTAGTTGAAAAAGGATATGGCGATGTGAAGTTTACTGCCAAGGGCAAAGGTGGACATTCAAGTGCTCCGACAAAAAACACTCCGCTTGTTCGTTTAGGTCAGTTTATGGCTTATGTAGAAAAGAACTATCCTTTTAAATCTGAATATACACCAACAGTTGCTGAAATGTTTGCGCGTTTTGCGCCAAACATGGACTTTGGTATGAAGTTCCTTTTTGGAAACATGTGGCTGTTTAAACCATTAATGCCAGTTGTTTTGCCGGCTGTCAGCTCAGCTGCTGCCGCAATGCTGCGTACTACATTGGCCTTCACAATGGCTGAAGGTTCTCAGGGAGCCAATGTGCTTCCTCATGAAGCTTATGTTGTTGGAAACATGCGTTTTATTCATCATCAGGATGATAAAGAAAGTATCCGTATCATTTCAGACATCGCCAAAAAGTTTGATATTGAGGCAAAAGCTCTTTATGTGGATGCTCCATGGCCAGTTGTTGACTTTAAAGGAAAACAGTTCAATCTGGTTGAGGAAGTCATTCATGAAATCTATCCAGGAATTGGTGTTTCTCCATATGTAATGACAGGTGGAACAGATGCCAAGTTCTATAGCCGTATCTGTAATCACTGCATTCGTTTTGCACCACTTTATATTGATGGACAACAGTATGGAAGCATTCATACATTGAATGAAAACATCTGTTCAGGTGCTTTACCGATGGGTGTTGATTTCTATAAATCAGTCATTCGTAAAACACAGGCATAAGAAAACAGGAGTAGAAACATGCGTATTCTGCATGAAATCTACTCCTGTTTTACTTAAAGCTTTGTGTATTTCACAAACTCTGCATAGAAAGGTTCATTGGTAGTTTTGATGATTTCTTTTTGATACAGTGAAGTATCAAATGGAGGGAAGAATGTATCTGAGTGAAATGTTTCATGGATTTCGGTCAGATACAGTTCATCAGCGAATGGAAGGGTCTGTTCAAACAGTTTCTGACCTCCAATCACAATCAAGTCTGAATCGATTTCCAAAGCTTCTTTTAAAGAATGAACGACAAGGCAATCAGGTTGACTGTAGTCTAGTTGATGGGTCAGGATGATGTTTTTGCGTCCAGGTAAAGCTTTACCAATGGATTCAAAAGTTTTTCTTCCCATTAAAATTGTTTTATTTAAGGTTTGTTGCTTAAAATATATCAGATCTTCAGGAAAATGCCATGGCATTTTTCCATTGATTCCTATGCCATGATTGGCATCCATTGCACATATCAGTTTAATCATAAGTTCTCCTTAAGAAAAGTTCCATGAAATTCATGGAACTTGTTTTCTTATAATCCGCACTTTAACTGAGCGTTGCAGTTTGTGCAAGTGTTGCATCCACCGATTTCTTCAACGATACCTTCCAGGCAGATTGGGCAGATGTCTCCGACTTCTACGCCAATGCTTCTGTCCTGACGGTCAGCTCTTAAATCAGTTTTCTTTTCTTCAGGCTGAGTCTTTTTGATTTCAACACCGAAGTCTTTTGCGCTCATCTGGTCCCAAGTGTTGTCCTCATCATTTGACAATGTCAGAACCTGAGAATCACGGCTTCCGTCTACATAAACAGTACCACCTTTAGCACCGCCTTTGTACAGACGTTCATAGATGCGCTGTACCTGTCTTACAGAGAAGCCACGAGGTGCGTTTACTGTTTTTGAAATAGAACTGTCAATCCAGCGCTGAATTGCACACTGTGTATCTGCATGTTCCTCAGGAGTCAGTTCCATTGCACTCACGAAGAAATCAGGAAGTGTTGCACGAGTATAACCAGGATGCAGAGCCAGCCACTGATCAACGATTGCAGCATTGACTTCAATGAATTTACCAAGACGTCCAGAACGGAAATAGCTGAAGCTGAAGTAAGGTTCAAGTCCTGTTGATACACCAACCATAGTACCTGTTGAACCTGTAGGAGCGATTGTCAGCAGGTGAGAGTTACGGATACCATATTCCAGGATGTCCTGACGGATATCTTCACTCATTTCCTTCATATAACCTGAGTTGATGAATGCTTCACGATCAGTCAAGAATGGGAATGAACCTTTTTCTTTTGCCAGTTCAATGGATGTACGATATGCTGCTTCAGCAATTGTCTTGAAGACTGTGTTGATTGTTTCAACAGATTCTTTAGAACCATAGCGCTTGCCAGACCAGATCAGCAGATCGTGAAGTCCCATGATACCTAAACCAACTCGACGTTCACCAAGAGCCTGAGTACGGTTAGCTTCAAGGAAATATGGTGTATCATCAATAACATTGTCCTGCATGCGAACAGTCAGGCGGACTGTTTCAGCCAGTTGATTCAGAAGCAGTTCACCTGTTGTCTTGTTGACAAAGTTAGCCAGATTGACTGCAGCCAGATTGCAGACAGAATATGGCGCAAGAGGTTGTTCACCGCATGGGTTTGTTGCAACAACTTTCTGACCATAAGCTTTAGCATTGGTCTTATCGTTGGCATTATCAATAAAGAAGATGCCAGGTTCTGCAGAATAAGTAGCACAGAAGCAGATCAGATCCCAAAGGTCACGTGCTTTGATTGTGCGATAAGTTTTTACTGGATAACCCATCTTTTCCCATTCACGTACATCACCGCATTCATGCCAATGCACATCATAATAGGATTTCTGAGCTTCATTATAATTCTGAAGGTCAGGGAAACGCAGGCTGAATGTGTCATCATTTTCTACAGCTTCCATGAATTCTTTAGTCAGGGTTACAGAAATGTTGGCACCATTTAAGAATTCAGGATTATTGACAGTCAGTGCACCGCCATTCATCAGCATTTCTCTTGCGTGTTCCTGAACAGAGGAAGGAATTGTACGATTGTCTACAACAGATTCATACAGTTCTCTTTCAGCTCTTGTCAGAGGGACAAATTTCAGTTTATTTTTTGAAAGTTCTCTTACCTGTGGGTCATTTGAATTTTCAGACAACCATTTGAGTACTTTCGGATTCTGCATTTTTGATACGATGAATTCAATCACATCTGGATGCCAGTCTGCCAGCATGATCATCTGAGCACCACGTCTTGATCCACCCTGTTCAACCAGGTTTGTCAGATTGGCAATATCATTCAGCCAGCTGACAGCACCACTTGATTTTCCTCCTACACCTTTTGCAGGAGCTCCTTTTGGACGTAGTGTTGAACCGTTGGTACCAACGCCACCGCCGCGGCTCATGATTTCCATGACTTCCTTACGATGTTCTGCGATACCTCCACGAGAATCTTTAACAAATGGCATAACGAAACAGTTGAAGTAAGTGACCTGTGTACCGCTTCCTGCACCATACAGAACTCGTCCAGCAGGGATGACATTCAGTGCGCTTAACTGTTCAGTAAACAGCTTTGCATACTTTTCTTTTGTTTCTTCTGTTTTCTCAGTGTTTGCCAGTGCTTTACCAACACGTGAAGCAATCTGTTCATAATAGATTTCCAATGGTTTGTCTACTTCACGGAATGATCTTGTGATTAAACCTGTAATAGATTCCTGTTCATTTTCTAAAGTAGGTCGGAATTCTTCTTCGATTTCGATGGTCAGGATTTCTTTTTCATAATCAACGCTCTTTACAAATCCAATTCCTCGAGCAGGATATTTAGGGTCTTCCTTAATCACAGTAACAACCAGATCACCTACACCCAAAGACACCAGTTCACGGTCCTTTTGAGCATAGCGGTCCAGCATAACCAGACGTGAAACACCGTCATGCTGAATATGGAAAGAATCACTGATTTCTGTAATTAATGGGAAATAAGTGCGAATATCCTGATTTAATTTATTAATCGTTTCTTTTGTATAGCTCATGGTAAATCTCCTAATCCTTTATATCATAACATAGAAGTCACTATGCTAAAACGCAAATGCATTAATCATTTTTCAGATTTTCTCTGACCATCATAATGAAAAACAAATCAGAGAGACGATTCATGTATTTCAATGCATTCGCATCCATTCCTCTTTGTTCAGCCATCATAAAACATTTTCTTTCAGCAGTACGTGCAAAAGTTCGAGCCAGATTGTAGTTGGCTGCAGTGATTGAAGTGAAAGGATAAACAAAACGGAATTGAGTATCCTTGATTTCAAGTGTACTCAAACGTTCATTGATCCAGTTTAAATGAGGTGTAAAATCAACTTCATTGTGATACCCCGCAAGATAAGAACACAGCGTGGTCAAATCTTCAGTAATCTGAATCAGGTCACTTCGATAGGTTTCATCATGTGCACTGCATAAAATAATCTGTGCCATCAATGTATCCAGCTCACCAATGACTTCCATCAACAGATCTGTCTTGGATATTCTTTTTCCATGAACATCAGTTAGACCATAATCTCCATGTCGAGTTGTTACTTTCATTTTTTATCACCTATTCTTATTATAAAACATTATTGCACTTTCAACCAGTTGAAAGCATAGTTTCCTGTGACATTTACAACACTTTTTATATCAAATATTTTAACGGCGAATTGAAGGGAAACAATTGTATTGGACGAGAGTTTGTGGTCTGTGTTATCTTAAAAGAGGAGTTGATGTTATGAAATATTCATGTGTAATCTGTGCTGCAGGTTCAGGATCAAGAATGAATCTTGGCTATAATAAGGTCTTTTATCCGATTTCTGATGATAAGACTGTTCTGGATCTGACTATCAGTGTTTTTGATCAGGATGAAGATTGTGATGAGATTATTGTCGTGACTCAGAAAGAGAATTTTGAGCGTGTCTTTTCATCCAGTAAATTAAAGTTGACGGAAGGTTCATCTACTCGTTCCTTATCTGTATTTGAAGGTCTGAAGCTGGTAAGCAATGAGATTGTCATGATTCATGATGGAGCTAGACCTTATGTCACATTAAAGAATCTGAATGATATCAAAGATTGTCTGGAAGAACATGATGCGTGTCTGTTGGCTGTACCGTGTGTGGATACGATTAAAGTGGTGGATGGCACAACGGTTGTACAGACTCCTAAACGTGCAGCTTTATGGAATGCACAGACTCCGCAGGCATTTAAGACAGAGTTGATTAAAGGAGCTTATCAGAAATCCTTTGATTTGAACATTGAAGTCAGTGATGATGCAAGTGTTGTTGAATTATGTACAGATACACCAGTTCAGATTGTTAAAGGAGACTATCAGAACATCAAAATTACCAATCCTCAGGATATTAAATAACTGCAGAAAATCTCTGCAGTTTTTTCTTGTGTCTGTATTTTAATTCATGTAGAATAGTCGTGTTATGTAAAAGGGGGTAATTTTATGAATCTTAAACAATTATTTGGTCCATCCGATATGACGGTAGGGACACCCTGGAAAAAGATTGTTCTGTTTACAATACCGATGCTGGTAGGAAACATTGCTCAGCAGCTGTACAGCACTGTTGACAGCATCGTTGTAGGAAAATATGTAGGTGATAATGCACTGGCTGCAGTAGGGAGTGCAACACCGATTTATAACCTTCTGCTGGTTCTGTTTATGGGGATTTCAGTAGGGATTGGAATCATGGTATCACAGTATCATGGTGCTAAAAAGAAAGATGAATTGTCTAAGGCAATTGGAAGCAGTATTACATTGACCGCAATCGCTAGTGTGGCTTTGATGGTTGTGGCAAGTTTTATGATTCGACCATTCCTTGAGTTTCTGAATACACCTGCAAGTATCATTGACTGGTGTGATTCATATCTCTTTATCCTGTTGATGGGGATTGCAGGGACGGCTTATTATAATATTTTCAGTGGTATTTTAAGAGGTCTTGGTGATTCTGTTTCTGCACTGGTTTATCTTCTGGTGGCAACAGTTATCAACATTGTGCTGGATATTTACTTTGTGGCAAGTCTGGATATGGGTGTTGCAGGTGTTGCGCTGGCAACTGTCATTGCCCAGAGTGTTTCAGCTGTCCTTTGTCTTTTGAAGTTGCTGAAGATGAAGAGTATGTTTGTCTTGACGACAAAGGAACTGATTCCTGATCGTCATGAATCAATGACTCTGGTACGCCTGGGGCTTCCATCAGGGATGACACAGGCGATTATGTCCATGGCGATGATTATGGTGCAGTCTTTGACAAACAGCTTTGGTGAAGCTTTGATTGCAGCGAACGTAATCATTATGCGTGTTGATGGATTTGCGATGATGCCAAACTTCAGTTTTGGTAATGCGATGACAACATTTGCAGGACAGAACGTTGGTGCAGGCAAGTATGATCGTGTTGAAAAAGGAAGCAAGCAGGGGACAATGATTGCGGTTGGTGTATCCACTGCAATTACACTGGTGATTCTTGCGTTCGGGCATATTCTGATGTATGCCTTCACTGATACAGCTGAACTGGTTGAATTGTCAATGAGAATGATGCGTATTCTGGCTGCAGGTTATATTGCAGTTGCGCTCAATCAGGCACTTTCTGGTATTATGCGAGGTGCAGGAGATGCCATGACACCAATGTGGATTTCTTTGATTTCTACAGTCATCATCCGTGTTCCAATGGCTTATCTGCTGGTTGCCTTCACAAAAAGTGATGTTCAGCCTCAGGGTGCACCTGAAAGCATCTTTATTTCCTTGTTGGTTTCATGGTGCCTGGGTGCGTTGATCACATTTTTGGCTTATATGAAGGGGAACTGGAAAACAAAATCTTTACAGAAATAACAGTCTTAGGACTGTTATTTTTTGGTTTTCCACTGATTGTGGAAAATATGCATAACTTGATGAGACACATTTAAGACAAATGCGTGACACCTTTGGGACACTTAATTTTGTGAAATAAGATATGATGAGTACGGGTGAAAAAGATGAAGAAAATCTGTCCAAGATGTTCCAATGAAGATCCAAACCTGTTTTATGAAGGTTCAAAAGGGTGGTATTGTCGAGCATGTGTTCAATTCTCCCGCAAATTGATTTCTGATGTCCATTATGAAACCTGGAATGATTTTCCAAGTGATTTAAGTGCTGATGTCCATCTGGATTTTGAACTGACAGATCTTCAAAAAGAAATATCGAAGAGAATTACAGAGAAAATGGAGACAGGTGATGTGCTTGTCTGGGCGGTGACAGGAGCAGGAAAGACGGAACTTTGTATGGACTTTATCAGCCAATGTCTGAAACAAAGGAAAAGAATAGCTGTGGTTATCCCCAGACGTCAGGTTGTCCTTGAGCTGGCAGAACGTTTTAAAAGATCATTCAACTGTCATATATCTCCTCTATGCGAAGGGTATACCGATGATTTGACCGGTGATTTGATTGTGTGCACCGCCCATCAGTGCTATCGCTTCTTTGACAAGAAGTTTGATCATATCATTGTCGATGAACCTGATGCCTTTCCTTATCACGGTAATGCTGTGCTGCAGGGAATTGTCAGAAACAGCTGCAAAGGAAGCATGTTGTATCTGAGCGCAACACCAGATTCATCACTTCTGGAAAACTGTCAGGTTCTTCGTCTTTTCTCTCGCCCGCATGGTTATGACTTGCCGGTTCCACACATCAGAAAAACAGGGAAAGTGAGTGGCTTGTTTTATTTGTGGGTGTGGTGTATGAAACGCCAAAAAGAAAAGATTCCATTTCTTGTGTTTGTACCTGAAATAGAAATGGCCAATCGTATCACTTTAATCTTTAAAACATCAATGAACATCGAGTGCTGTACATCCAAAACAGAAAAGAAAGATGAAATCATAGATAAAATGAAAAAGAGAGAACTTTCTGGACTGATCTGCACAACGGTTTTAGAACGAGGCATTACATTTGAAGGCGTGGATGTCTGTGTCTTTCATGCAGATCATCCTGTTTTCACTTCAGCTTCACTGATTCAGATTGCAGGCAGAGTCGGAAGAAAATCATCACGACCTTTTGGGGAATGTCTGTTTCTGACGTTTTATCAAAGTGATGAAGTCATAGAAAGTGTAAGGATGATTGAATATGCCAACCATCAGAAAATGTCTGTATTGTCAGAAATCGCTTCATAAACAAAGTCTTATGCAGTACATGATGAATGATGCTTTGTGTCTGTCATGTCGTCGGTCTTTGAAAATCAAAAGAAAAACTCTTCAGATGAAGAGTCTGAAAATTACATATTTTGGTCTATATGAACATGATTTAGCGGAAGCATTGCTTCAATATAAAGAATGCATGGATGAAGCGTTAAAGGAAATGTTTCTGTCAGAAGTGAAAGACTGGATAAGATTTCATTATCATAATTGTGTATTTCTGTGTGCACCCAGCAGCAGCAAGGCACTTGAAAGAAGAGGTTTTCAACATGTCATTTCAATGTTTGAACAATGTGGAGTACCAATATTGGACTGTTTTGAAAAGAAAACAGATACTGACCAGAAACAGGCTTCATTTCAGAAAAGATCTGAAATTTCAGATGTTCTGGTACTCAAACAAGAAGTTGACATTCCAGATAAAAGACTGATTCTGATTGATGATATTGTCACTACAGGCAGTACACTGCTTGCCTTGCAGAATCTGATAAAAGATAAGGAATGCACAGAAGCTTTATGTCTTTGCATACATCCTAAACTTCTTGCAGAATATGACAAAAAACGCAGAAGATTCTGCATATACTGAATTTGTATGAAAGGAGGGGGTAGTATGAAGGGAAAAGTCAAATGGTTCAATGCTGAAAAAGGTTATGGTTTCATCGCATCAGATTCAGGAAAAGATGTCTTTGTGCATTATTCACAGGTAGCACAAAGAGGATATAAAACTCTGGATGAGGGTCAGGCTGTTGAGTTTGAATGCATCGAGAATCAGAAAGGGCTGCAGGCGCAGCATGTTGTTAAAATTTAAGAGGAGATCAAGAAAAGATGTTAGGAAAAGTTAAAAAGTTCAATAAGGAAAAAGGTTATGGTTTTATCAAGACAGAAGATGGTAAAGATGTCTTCTTTCACTACTCACAGCTGGTGATGCCAGGCTTCAAAGACATTGAAGAAGGTGCTGAAGTAGAGTTTGATCCACTTCAAACTGAACGTGGAGTACAGGCACAACACATTGTAAAACTTTAGAAATGGTAAAAAAGGCTGTTAAAACAGCCTTTTTACATGGTTATTCACATAAAATACCATATTTTGAGAGAAAAACTATGCTATAATTACTCAGTTAGGAGGACGTAATATGGCAACAATATTTGATAAGCTGTTTAGCGTTGATAAAAAAATCCTCAAAGAAATTGAAAAGAAAGCTCATCAGGTTGATTCTTATGCAGGTGCAATGGAATCATTGAGCGATGAAGAATTAAGAGGGAAAACATTTGAATTTAAAGAACGCCTTGCGAAAGGTGAAACATTAGATGATCTGCTTCCTGAAGCTTACGCAACTGTGCGTGAAGCTGCGAAGCGTGTAATTGGAGAATATCCATACTTTGTACAGATTATGGGTGCTATCGCAATGAACGATGGTGACATTGCTGAAATGAAGACAGGGGAAGGGAAAACACTGACTTCTGTTATGGCTGTTTATCTGAATGCTTTGGAAGGTAAAGGAGCTCATGTCATTACAGTCAATGAATATCTGGCAGAACGTGATGCCAACTGGATGGGACAGATTCACCGTTTCTTAGGTCTGACTGTTGGTCTGAATGCGCGCGCATTGACTCCAGCTCAGAAGAAGGCTGCGTATGCATGTGATATTACTTATACAACCAATGCAGAAGTTGGGTTTGACTATCTGAGAGACAACATGGTAACACGTGTACAGGACCGTGTACTGCGTGGTTTGAACTTTGCCCTGGTCGATGAAGTTGACTCGATTCTGATTGATGAATCAAGAACACCATTGATTATTTCAGGTGGACAGAAACAGACTGCAAACCTGTACATTCAGGCAGATAAGTTCGTAAAACGTCTGGAAGAAAATGAAGATTATGAAATTGATGTCAAATCAAGAGTATGTACATTGACTGAAGAGGGTGTAGCTAAAGCTGAAAAGGCATTTAGAGTCAACAACCTGTATGAACTTGAAAATACACAGCTGGTACATCATCTGACACAGGCATTAAAGGCTAACTACATCATGGCTAAGGATGTGGAATATGTTGTGGATCAGGATGAAATTGTCATCGTTGACCAGTTTACAGGACGTCTGATGAAAGGACGTGCTTATTCAGATGGTCTGCATCAGGCAATTGAAGCGAAGGAAGGCGTTTCTATTAAACAGGAAACAAGTACTTTGGCTACAATTACATATCAGAACTTCTTCCGTCTGTATTCTAAACTCTCTGGTATGACAGGGACTGCAAAAACAGAAGAAGAAGAATTCAAGGCAATTTATAACATGCGTGTTATTGAAATTCCGACAAATCGTCCAGTAGCACGTGTTGATCATCCAGATGCAGTGTATGGCTCAAAGAAGGCAAAATTTGAGGCTTTGATTGATGAAGTCATCAAGTGCCATGA
>JAFYOL010000045.1 GCA_017560205.1 Erysipelotrichaceae bacterium
ATTGAGCAATTGCTGTTAAATTGTATACTAGATTTGCTTCTATGTCAAATCATTCTAGAACGAAAACATAAAAAATAGAAGGAAAACCCGTTAAAGTTGAGATTTCATGGAAATAATACAAAGAATGAACAAGTTTATTCAATAGAATCTGCTTGATTTTGATAAAAGTAAGGATTAAAATACCAATGGAATAGGGGATTTAATTATGGCATTTTTTGAACATTTACTGCATTTAGTGATTGAATGGGCAATTATCGGTTTTGAATTTGTCGGTGTTATTGTACTGATCTGGGCAGGTGTCAAGAACCTTGTAAGATACATTAAAAAAGATATCCGCAGCTCAATGAAGCTGGGTAAAGGTATCGCAATGGGTCTTGAATTCATGATGATTGGTGAAATTCTGCGCACTATCACTACACATGACATTTCAGAAATCATCGGTGTTGCAGCTATCGTTGTTATCCGTGTTGTATTGACAGTTCTGATTCACTGGGAAATCAAGGAAGAAGAAAAAGAAATCGAACACGAAGAAGCTAAACATTCACATCAGCACTAAGAAGACATGGAGACATGTCTTTTTTCTTTATTTTATGTGTTAAAATAGAAGCAGAAATAGAGGTAATATCATATGATCATTCAAAGTAAACATGTCTGGCTTGATGAAGCACTGAGACCTGCACAGATTCAAATTGAACAAGGGAAGATTACAGCTGTCTATCCTTATAATAAGGAAGCAGTGGATGTGGATTATGGAGAGTTCTGGATTTTACCTGGTTTTATTGATATTCATACTCATGGTTGGAACAAAGCGGATTCCAATCGTCCTGATCTGGATCTGATTCGTGCATGGCAGAAACATATGCCGGATGAGGGGGTAACTTCTTTTTTGGTGACCACATCAACACAGAGTTATGCTGACAACATGAAGGCATTGCCGGTTTTAAAGGAAGCGATTGAATCAGAGTGTGATGGTGCTGAAATCATGGGCATCAACATTGAAGGTAATTATATTGATTATGTATGTCGTGGTGCACAGGATGAACATCATATCGTTAAACCAAATGTGGATGAAATGATGGAATATCAGAAAGCATCGGGAAATCATATTCTGACTGTAACTTGTGCTGTAGAACATGATGAAAACTATGAATTCACAAAGAAAGTATCTGAATCAGGAATTCGTGTTTCTTTAGGACACAGTGGAGCAACTTTTGATCAGTGCAAGGCAGCTGTTGCGGCAGGAGCTACAGGCATTACCCATTGCGGCAATGGCATGTCCAAGTTCCATCATCGAAATCCAAATATTTTTACGGCTGCATGCAATCTGGATGAACTGTATACAGAGGTGATTGGGGATGGAATTCATGTGCATTTTGAAACAGCTCATCTGATTGGAATGATGAAAGGCAAAGATAAACTGATTCTGGTTACTGACTCTGCTGAACAGAAAGATGATCCAGAGTTTGAAAAATACAACACCATTGGTGCATTCCGTCTGCCAGATGGCACATTGTTCGGATCGGCACTGTATGTCAATCAAGGTGTGAACAACCTGCATCGCAAAGCACGTCTTCCATTAACGACGGTTATTAATTCTGCGACCATCAACCCTGCAAGATATCTGGGCTTTGATGATCGCAAGGGTACAATTGAAGTGGGTAAGGATGCCGATCTTGTTGTGTGTACAGAGCATATTGAATTGAAGCAGGTTTACTGCAAAGGAAATCCACAAAAATAGAGAAAGCGCTTATTCATTAAGCGCTTTTTAAATGATGAATGATGTACCATAATAAATAAGGATAGCGATGATAAATCCACCCAGTACATCCGTTGGATAGTGAGCCCCCAGATACATTCTTGAAAAGGCAATCATGGAAGCAACAACCAACAGGATAACGCCTAAAGCAGGAGCGTGAGTCAGAAAGATAAAGGCTGTCATAAAGGTAATGCAGGTGTGTCCTGATGGGAAGGAACGGTCTTTTGGACGTTTTCCAACAGGTATGATTTCAGGGCAGGCTTCAAATGGGCGCTGTCTTTTGCATCCTTTTTTCAAAATCACATGAACCAGCAATGCCTGAATGAGCAAGGCAGACCACAATTGAATGCGACATGCGTTTCCAATAGGTAACAGTGTTAAAAGAGCACAAATTGGAAACCACATTTTGGAGTAGCCGAGTTTAGTGACAAACCACCAGAACCTGTTTCCCGTTTCTGTACGATGCTTCTGCAGCCAAAGTAAAATGCTGTGTTCTTTTTGAATCATGGCACGACCTCCTTTGAGTTATTGTAGCATGAGTAAAAGATTCTTTCCTTTATTTTTTGATTAATTCCCGATGTTTTTAATGAGATGACAAAAAAAAGAGTATAATTGCAAATGCGAAGTCATATAGAAGGAGAATAAAGTTTCTTATGAAAAAGATAATGACACGATTTGTGATTTATGTTGCAGGGTTGTTTATCAATGCGTTAGGGATTACGTTATCTACATATACAGGGCTTGGTGTAGCATGTGTAACTTGTTTCTGTACGAACCTTCATAATGCGTTAGGAATTACATTGGGGAATGCGTTTACCTTATGGTATTGTGTTTATGTGTTCATGGAATTTTTAATGCTGAGAAAAGATTTTGGAGTAAAAAATCTGCTTCAGCTTGGGTTTGCCTTTATCCTGGGATTTTTTACAGATTTCATTAAAAGCTTCCTGATACTTGAACCAGTTGGACTGGTACAGCAGTTGACCCTTTTGTTTGTATCGTTATGGGTTATTGCGCTGAGTGTTGTGATTTTGATTAATTGTGATCTTGTTCCTAGTGCTCCGGATGGATTTGTACAGGTGCTGTCTAAAAAATTAAATAAATCATTTGGTAACGTTAAAGTTATCCATGATATCAGCGTAGCGTCTGCAGGTGTACTGATTGGATTTCTGCATTCTAAACCTGAAGGCCTAGGAATTGCCACAGTGATTGCAGCAGTAACACTCGGAAAGATGATTGGTGTTCTGGATCGTGTGATGGGCAACAAAGTACGCAAAGTATGCGGGGTTGCTGAAAAATAGAAAAAAGCTGTATTGATGTACAGCTTTTTTCATTTATTACCAGGAAAGTTCTCTAGAATTCATAAAAATGACCCACTTGAAACAATGTAGGGCTTATGGTAATCTATAATCACTCAAAAGAAGAAGTTATTGGCATATACGCATACTGAATTGAATAGGTTGAGTTGAATGTCAAAGACTTCTTCTTTTTTGTTTCTAAGGGGGATTTAGCTATGAAGACAGTAA
>JAFYOL010000046.1 GCA_017560205.1 Erysipelotrichaceae bacterium
AGACGATACAACATAAATTTGGTATGAAAATGATGGTGAAGTCGATGTTGTTTTCGTTTTTAGTCAGTTATGGGATCAGTTGGTTGTTGTATCAATTTATCATGTTTTTTTAATTAGAATTTTGTTATAATGATAAAGGAGTTGATGAGATGAAACTATTTGATTTTCTTAAAAAGAATTCAAATCGTAAAACACTGATTCCTCGACCATCAAAAACCTATGTAGGTGATTTATATTATAGTTATAAACAATGTTACGAAAAGGATTTCGTAAGTGATATCATTACGCTTGATGCTTTAAATCAGCTTAGAAGTGGCTTTTTTAATCAGAGATCAGGAAATGTATCTGCAGGTATATTCTTTAATGCAGCGGAATGGGAGAGAGCGTCAGAAGGTTTGAATGTATTCAACAACATCAGTTGTGATTATGCTGTTCGTAATTATGATTGTACTTTCAGCAATGAAACAGGACTTGCCTATATTCCAGAAAACATTGTGATGTTTGATGTTGATTCTGCAACAGATTATTTTATTGTCGTTATTGATGATGTGATTGAGTTAAGACAAAGTGATGTCATTATTGATAAAGGTGCAATAGACTTAAATGTTGTGCTGGATTGCTCAACACCGATTCATGATGAAGCAATCATAGAAAAAATGGAAGATACTGTCTTAGCTGCATTGAATGTATTGAAGATTCGCCGTCGAAACAAAAATAAAATGAAACGTGCATCAGAGACTCTTAAATCTTTGTATTCACTGTATATACCATCCAAACGTGAAGTTTCCAGAGCTGTAGAAGTTGCATTGATGGAAGACAACATCTGGAGTGTACTGGATGATATGGATTGTGTTAAATACATTGATGAAAGATCGGATAGTGAAGATATTCTGTTTTCGCTTAATCGTTTATGTGCGCGTTTTGGATTGTCAATGATTTCTGATTTCAGACATCGTGATATGAATCACATGGAGATTCTTGCGGAATGTTCAAGATACTTTGTGAAAAGTGAATACGAAATCATTGCGATTCGCATGGAAGGCGGAATGATGCTGACCATGTTTAAAACTTCACAGCTTCCGCTGCTTGAAAATGCATTGTCATTTTATAAGCTTTCTCCAACACGTTTCACCAATAGAACATCTGCTTAAGATTCCTTTAAAGATGTGCAAATGATTTATGAAAATCCTTTACATTTCATTTTAAAGTAGTATAATCTTACCAATATTATCGGGAAAAGGAGAGCAATACAATGGCGTTTTATTACAAGGAAGCATCACACACTTTCAGCGAATATTTGCTGGTTCCAGGTTACTCAGGAAGTGAACATATCCCTGATCGTGTGTCTTTAAAGACTCCACTTGTCAAATTTAAAAAGGGTGAAGAACCTGCAATTACATTAAATATTCCAATGATCAGTGCTATCATGCAGTCTGTATCTGGTGTCAATATGGGGATTGCACTGGCTAAAGAAGGTGGTATAGCATTCATTTATGGTTCACAGAGCATTGCTAATCAGGCTGAAATGGTTCGTAAGGTTAAGAAGTCTAAAGCTGGCTTCGTAATCAGCGATGCAAACGTTACACCTGATACAACATTAAGAGAAGTTCTTGAACTGAAAGAAAGAACTGGACATTCAACTATGCCTGTAACTGAAGATGGTACATTCAATGGTAAACTGTTAGGTATTATTACTGCACGTGATTATCGTGTTTCCAGATTGTCTTTGGATACAAAGGTTTCTGAATTCATGGTACCATTTGAAAAGCTGGTTGTAGGTAAAGAAGGGGACAGCCTTTCTGCATGCAATGATTTGATTTGGGAACACAAACTGAATTCATTGCCTGTTATCGATGAAAATCAGAAGCTGTGCTATCTGGTATTCCGCAAGGACTATGATTCTCATAAAGACAATCCAAATGAACTGCTGGATGAAAACAAGCGTTTTGTCGTAGGTGCTGGTATCAATACTCGTGACTATGCTGAACGTGTACCTGCACTGGTTGAAGCTGGTGTTGATGTACTGTGCATTGACTCTTCTGAAGGGTTCAGTGAATGGCAGTCTCGTACAATTGCATGGATTCGTGAACATTATGGCGATACAGTAAAAGTAGGTGCTGGTAATGTTGTAGACCGTGATGGATTCAGATTCCTGGCTGAAGCAGGTGCTGACTTCATCAAGATTGGTATTGGTGGAGGTTCCATCTGTATCACTCGTGAAACAAAGGGTATTGGACGTGGACAGGCAACATCTGTTATCGAAGTTGCTCAGGCACGTGACGAATATTTTGAAGAAACTGGTATTTATATTCCAATCTGCTCAGACGGTGGTATCGTTTATGACTATCACATTACTCTGGCTCTGGCTATGGGTGCTGACTTTGTTATGCTGGGAAGATACTTCAGCCGTTTTGAAGAAAGCCCAACTCGCAAGGTTATGATCAATGGAAGCTTCATGAAAGAATACTGGGGTGAAGGTAGTGCACGTGCACGTAACTGGCAGCGTTATGATTTAGGTGGGGCTACTAAGCTGAGCTTTGAAGAAGGCGTTGACTCTTATGTTCCATATGCTGGTCATCTGAAAGACAATGTGGCAATTACTCTGTACAAGATTAAATCAACAATGTGCAACTGTGGTGCTCTGTCAATTCCAGAACTTCAGCAGAAGGCTAAACTGACTCTGGTTTCTGCAACAAGTATTGTAGAAGGTGGAGCTCACGACGTTCTTGTTAAGGATCGTAACAATTCCAACAACATGAATTCTTAATCTAAAAGACCATCAATATATGATGGTCTTTTTGTTTGATACATAAAAAGAAAGGGATGCAATGCATCCCTTTATGTTTGTTTATGAGCCTGTGCAGACTTCGTTGCTTCGTCCGCCACCTGGATAATAGAAATATCCGCAGGCTTTGATGTTGTTGGTGTATGGAGCGTAAATCCAGTAATTTGGTGTTGTTGTGCTGATTTCCTGATAGAACTGGCCATCAAGATAAATTTTCGCAACATAGACAGGATCTCCTAAAATCCATGAATAACTGAACAATTGTGTTCCCCATGCTTCAACATAAATATCTCCATTTGTTAATGAGATATTCTTTAAACCATTTTCATTGGTTGAACCAAATCCATTCCCTGACCAGTAAATGCTTGTAATACCCCATTCATCTGTAACAAGATTGATTGATTTCAATACAAGTTCATGAGCAGCTTGTGAAACGCTGACAACTTTGTTGTATTTGTCCAGGATTAAACCAGTTGTTGAGAGATGTTCGTATCCTGAGGTTGAAACATAAGGGAAAGTACCTAAAATATGAGTGATTTCACTGATATCTTCAGGTTGCTGAAGTGCTTCTGGATATGTTTCAGGATCATCATGAATTGTATTTAGCAACTCACGCATGATTTTACCAGGATAGTTCTGACGGTTAAAGCTTGAATCAAACCAGGTTTGGCCTTCTGATTTGTTGACAGCTTTATCAAATCCCAACCACAAAGTTGTTGTGTATTGTGATGTTGATGCAACCATCCATTTGTCTTTGACAGCTCCTGTTGGAATGCCATAGACTTCTCCATCAGTACCCCAGTCGGAAGTTCCTGTTTTAGCGTAAACTTTATATTTGGATTTTAAAATCTGCATGTAGTTGACATATGGACCTGTTACATCATTTTCCATCAACAATGAAGATAAGTAAGCAGCACCTTCAGAAAGAACCTGTTTCTGTTCTGATTCAACAACGATTTCACTTCCATCTGAAAAGACAATTTTGTTGATGGTGTGAGGCGTATTGTAACGTCCATAGTTGATCATTGTTGCATGTGCTGCAGTAATTTGAACAGGTGTAGCCGTATAGGATGAACCTCCAATTGCATAACCTAAGTCGAAATTGTTTGTATTAACTTGAGTGAATCCTAAATCATTCATATATTGAATGACTTCTGATCTTCCAATTTCATCGATGACATCCTGAAGTGTCTGAATCGCAGGGGTGTTCATCGATG
Organism: Erysipelotrichaceae bacterium; assembly: GCA_017560205.1. Classification (GTDB taxonomy): domain Bacteria; phylum Bacillota_I; class Bacilli_A; order Erysipelotrichales; family Erysipelotrichaceae; genus RGIG1896. The sequence continues at coordinate 4,003 of JAFYOL010000046.1, forward strand.
TCCCAACTGCATCCCATAAAGTCATATCCCCACGATATTTATCATCGAAGTTTTTGACGACTTTTTCAGTTCCACGATACAAATATGGTTGATCGGTTACGACATGGCTGGTTGCCCAACCTAATCGGTCAAAAGCCAAGGCATAGGATAGGAATGGCTTTACACTTGATCCTGGCTGCTGATACATGGAAGTAGCACGATTGAACAGACGTTCTCCTTCGGTGTAGTTTCTGCCACCTGACAGGGCGATAATCTGTCCTGTTGAGTTATCCATGCAAACCATGGACATCTGCATTAGTTCATTGTCAAAATCAATGAATTCATCGTTGGAAATACTATCCATCTTTGATTGAACTTTAGGATCCATGTATGTATAAATAACCATTGATGTTGTGGCAGGGTCTTTTCCAGTCAGTTCGATTGCTTCTTCGATCACTGCATCAATATAGCTTTGATAAGAATGACTGCTGTCTTTAACAATTCCGTTGTTTTCACCAGCGAGCTGATCTTCGATATGAATGCTTTTGGCAAGCTCACATTCCTCTTCAGTAATGTAACCATGATAGTACATCATATCCAGTACAGTATTACGTCTTTCGGTTGCATCTTCCAGCTTGTTGTAAGGATTGAATCCATTTGGCTTGTTGATGATGCCGGCAATAAGGGCAGATTCTGAAAGAGATAATTCACTGACGTTTTTACCGAAATAATATTCACTGGCTTTCTGAACACCGCGAATATTTTTACCAAAATTCAGTTTGTTCAGATAAAGGGTCATGATTTCTTCTTTATCAACATGTGTTTCAAGTTTGATAGCCAGATAGATTTCCTGGATTTTACGGTCAATTGATTTTTCGGCAATGGTTGAATTATCTCCAGCATCAACTGAGAAGTAGGTGTTTTTTACCAGCTGCATGGTTGTTGTTGAACCACCTTGAGAGAAAACAATTTTACCAGTTTTTAGAAAATCAGTTGCGATTTCAAGAGCTGCTTTAGTAAAACGAGGCAGGTCAAATCCATTGTGTACCCAGAAACGGCTGTCTTCAATTGAAATGACTGCATCAATCAAGCTTTGAGGAAGCTGTTCATATGTTACATTTTCTCTTAAATAGAGTCCAACTTCTTCGATGACATGCCCATCTTTGTCAAGGATTTTACTTGACTCAGGACTTTGGAAATCACTGATATTCATTTCGGGTGCCTTTTCAATGACTCCCATTGCATATTCATAACATTTGTATCCTACAAATCCGGCTGCAATAAAACCAAAGATCATAAGAAATGCGATAATTGTTCTAAAAATTTTCCAACCTGATTTTTTCTGTTTCTTTGTCAAGTTTATCACTTCCTTTGAGCGATTATTATATCATGGAATTTCAAAGAAAAGATGTGAAAACCAAGATTTCTCTAAAGAATGATTAAGAAATGTGCTAAGTTTGGCATTAAGTCATTTCATTGACAAGATAGCTATAATGTATGATAAAATTAAATCAGATAAGGAGTGATTTCATGAGCGTACATCTTCATGTTCGTAGTGCGTATACATTGTTGAATTCTACAATGTCTGTTCAGCAGATTGTCAAACGTGCACGTTCTTTGGGATATCAGTCAATTGCATTAACGGATGAGAACAGCATGCATGGCGCTATGGAATTTTATCATCTTTGTCAAAAAGAGGGTATTAAACCTGTCTTTGGGCTGGAATGTACATTTGTCTGGAGACAGATGCAGGTTTCCTGTGTGTTGCTTGCGAAAAATGATCAGGGTTTCCATCATTTGATGAAAGCCAGTTCAATTCTTATGGCTCAATCAGATAAGACACTCTCATTTGAACAGTTTCTGCTGCTTTCCAAAGAGTGTTTTGTCATTCTGTTTGCAGAGGGTGGAGTGTTTGAAAATGCTTTGAATCTGATGGATGAACAGGCGGTCATGCAGCTTCTTCATGATCTGAAGCAGGATTTAAATGAGTTTATAATTGGCTTGAGTTATCAGGACTTTGCGTATTGGAGAATTCGTAATGATTTGATGAAGAAGTGTGCACAGAGATTTGATATCCAAACTACAGCTCTGAGTAAGATTTACTATGCAGATCAAAGTGACGAAGAAATTTATCGTGTGATGTGTGGAATTCGTCTTTCCAAGACATTTAAAGATACAACCTTGAATTCCAGCATTGGAAGATATATGCGTTCTCATGGTGAAATGGCGGCATTGTATCATCATGATGATTTGAAGATGAGTGAGTGGATTGCCTCACAATGCAATGTAACATTCACTTCAATGAAAGCATCACTTCCCCAGTTCCCGTGTCCATCTGGATCAAGTTCAAAAGATTATTTAAGTTCATTGTGTGTGGCGGGCTTAAAGAAACGTTTTGCAGGAAAAATTGTACCAAAAGAATATGTTCAGCGTCTTCGTTATGAACTGGATGTCATTCTTTCTATGAAATTTGAAGATTATTTTCTGATTGTCTGGGATTTTATTCGTTATGCGAGAAAACAGTCCATCTATGTAGGGCCAGGGCGTGGTTCTGCAGCAGGGTCTTTGGTTGCGTATTCCCTGGGAATTACGCACATTGATCCGATTGAACATCATCTGCTGTTTGAACGTTTTCTTAATCCAGAACGTATTTCCATGCCGGATATTGATACAGATTTTCCAGACAATCGTCGTGATGAAGTCATTGACTATGTGACTAGAAAATATGGTAAAGACCATGTAGCTCATATCTGCACTTTTGGTACACTAGGAGCAAAGCAGGTGCTTCGTGATGTCGGAAAAGTATTGGATATCAATACCCGTGAGATTGATCTTTTATGTAAAGCTGTACCGAATGCACCGAAAATGACATTACAGCGAGCGATGGATGAATCCGATCGCTTTAAAGCCTTAATTGATTCAGATCCTAAACTGCAGAAACTTCTAGCTGTTTCTTATCGTCTGGAAGGACTGCCTCGTCATGTCAGTGTTCATGCAGCGGGTGTCGTGCTTTCTTCGCTTCCGCTTTGGGAAGTGATTCCGACTATGGAACTTGAAGAAGGTGTTGTCTGTACACAGTACACCATGGAATACATGGAAGAGCTCGGTCTGATTAAAATGGATTTTTTGGGTCTTCGTAATTTAACAATTATTTATGAAATTGTGACTGAACTCAAAAAGCATCGTCCTGATTTTGATATTATGAAAATTCCGCTTGATGATCAGAAAACATTCGATTGTATTAAAAAAGTGGACACGATGGGTGTTTTCCAGTTGGAATCTGATGGTATGAAGAATCTGATTAAGAAGATGCAGCCGGATAGTTTTGATGATATTGTCGCAACGATTGCGTTATTTAGACCAGGTCCTATGGATAACATTCCACTATATCTGGAAAATAAGCATCATCCTGAAAAAATCAGTTCATTGCATCCGGTTTTAGATCCGATTCTAAAATCAACGTATGGAATCATGATTTATCAAGAACAGATTATGAGTGCAGCTCAGGTTATGGCAGGTTTTTCTTTGGGAAAAGCTGATATTCTGCGTAAAGCCATGTCGAAGAAGAAATTGACAGAACTTGAATCTTTAAAAGCTGATTTTATATCTGGATGCATAAAAAATGGTTATGATGAAAAACTGGCAAAAGATGTATATGATCTGATTTTGAAGTTTGCCAACTACGGATTCAATAAAGCACACAGTGTTGCGTATGGTCTAATTGCTTATCAGATGGCCTATTTGAAGGCGAATGCTCCGCTTGAGTTTTTTACAAGTCTGCTTAACAGTGTAATCGGCTCTGAAGTGAAGACAGCTCAGTACATTGATGAATGTCGCAGAAGACAGGTGGCTATTTTACCGCCATCCATCAATGCATCCAATCGAACTTATCAGATGGAAATGAATGGTATACGTTTTCCATTATCTGGTATTTCTGGTATTGGTGCAGTAGGTGTGTCTGAAATTTTATCAGCGAAAGAACAGTTTGGTCGCTTTGAGAATTTCTATGACTGCATTGCAAAGCTCTCTACTCGCAAAGTGAATCGTCGTATGATGGAAGCTTTGATTGATGCTGGTGCAATGGATGAATTCAGAATGAATCGTAAGAGCATGAAAGCATCACTTGATGAAGCAATCAGTTATGCAAACCTTGTGAGTGTTCAAATGGATGATCAGATGACTATTAATTTGAATCTTGTATCGCTTCCGGTTCCAATGTCTCTTTCTGAAAACATGCTGGAAAGGGCGGAGGCAGAAAAAGCTGTGCTTGGTTTCTATCTGTCATCTCATCCGATTCTTGCGTTAAAGAAGAAATATCAGGTTCAGGTTGAAAATCTTGCGATTGTTTCACAGAAATCTGGAACTGTTCAGGGATTTGGCATAATTAATCGAGTTCGTCAGCATAAGACGAAAAAAGGTGAATTGATGGCGTTTGTCAATGTCAGTGATGAAGCTGCTGCACTTGATATTGCCGTCATGCCTTCGCAGTATACACGTTACCAGCAGATTCTGGAAAAAGGGAATGCGATTTATTTTGAAGCGAAAAAAGATCGTCCTGATTCCTGCATTCTGTATAACTGCAGAAAATGTGAAATGTAAACATTCATGGATTCAACACATGAATGTGATATAGTAATAGAGGTGGTGAAAACTATGGCTAAAATTTTAATTGTAGATGATGAAGAAAGAATTCGTGAAGTCGTTAAGGAATATGCGCTGATCAGTGGTTATGATGTTGCGGAAGCCTGTGATGGTCTTGAAGCCATTGAACTGATTTCAAACGAAGATTTTGATTGTGTGATTTTGGATATTATGATGCCTCGTCTTGATGGTTTTTCTGCCTGCAAGCAGATTCGACGTATAAAAAATGTACCGATTATCATGCTTTCAGCACGTCAGGAAGAATACGATAAACTGTTTGGTTTTGAATTAGGTGTTGATGATTATGTTGTAAAACCGTTCTCTCCAAAAGAATTGATGGCACGTGTCAAAGCAGTGGTTGATCGAATGAAGGGCAAGGAAAATGCTGTATTCCGTCTTCGTGGACTTGAAATTGACTTTGAAGGTCGACAGGTAATTGTAGATGGTCAGAAAGCTGCATTGACTCCAAAAGAAATTGATCTGCTTCTTTATATGGTCAAAAATAAAAATATTGCATTATCCAGAGAGAAACTTCTGGAAGAAGTGTGGGATTACGATTACTTTGGTGATGATCGTACAGTTGATACACATATCAAGATGCTGCGTCATAATCTGAAGGATTATCGTGATCATATAGTCACCATCAGAGGAATGGGGTATAAGTTTGAGGCTTGATCTTAAAGGTATTCGCTTTCACATCTGGCTGTATTTTGCGTTATTTGCGCTAGGTATCCTAGCGCTTTTCGGTGTTCTTCAGAATGTTCTGATTGAGCCGTATTATCGTGATAATAAGATTACAGCAATTCAGACAGTAGCTGATGTTATTGTTGAGAATATGATTGAAAGCAATGTCGTTGATCAAAGCAATTCAGATGAAGTATTCCGCGTTTCTGTCAACAACAATGTCTGTGCTATCATTTATAATGATAAAGGGAATATTATTTTTACGACAGATGCACTTGGCTCAAGTTGTATTTTTAATCAGAACTTTTCACTTGGTTCTGAGAGTTATCGTTCTTTGAATTCTGCAAATTCGTTAAAGGATGTCATCATCAGTCGTGATGGCGAGCTTTCTGAGGTCTTCAGGAACACGAAATCCAATCAGGAGATGATTCTGTATGGACGTTATATTCGTGGCAATATGGCCAATTATACGCTTTATGTGAACTCTCCGGTTGAATTGCTTAATTCTACACTGGAAATCTTTACAACACAGTTTACAATCTTAACTGCGGGACTTTTGATGTTGTCTCTGGTTTTGTCTGTGTTCTTGTCCAATCGTATTGCTCATCCGATCATTTCAATGCATACACCTGCAACAGAGCTGGCTTCAGGAAATTATGATGTCAATTTCAATGGGGGGCATTTTACTGAGCTGGATGATCTTGCGAAAACATTGAACAGTGCTACTGAAAAACTATCTAAAGTAGATGAGCTCAGAAAAGATCTGATTGCCAATATGTCACATGATATCAAGACTCCTTTGACGATGATTAAGGCCTATGCTGAAATGATTCAGGATATTTCAGGTGATAATCCAGTGAAGCGCAATGAACATCTGGATGTCATCTTGAAGGAAGTAGATTATCTGGATCACCTGGTTACAGATATGTCAGAACTGGCTAAAATGCAGTCAGGAAACTTTGAAATCAAATTGTCATTGTTTGATATCAAAGAAGAAATTGATGAAATCATGCTTCTGGTTCAGCATCTGTGTGATGAAAAGAATATTTCATTAACTGTGGATTCACCAGACTCAGTGCTTGTTTCTGCTGACCGTGTTAAAATCAAACAAGTCATTTATAATTTTGTGTCCAATGCAATCAAGCATTCCGGTGAAAAAACTGCAGTAGAAATCAAAGTGACAGATAAAGATGGTTTGGTAAAGGTTATGGTACTGGATAATGGTCATGGTATTCGTGAAGAAGATCTTCCTTATATCTGGGATCGTTACTATAAGATTGATAAAGGCTTTAAACGTTCAGTTAAGAGTACAGGATTGGGTCTTGCGATTGCAAAGGCGATTCTGGATACTCATGAAGCCAATTATGGTGTAATTTCTGAAGAAGGAAAGGGTTCATGCTTCTGGTTTGAACTGGTGGTAGAAGATGCAGAGTAAAAGTGATTATCTTCCAAATACGGATTTACTGATCAAGCAGCATCCGGATATGTTTCGTATGAATACGGATTCCAAACTGCTGGGTCAGTTTATGAAAGTGAAGAAAAGTGATACAGTACTTGATTTAGGATGCAACAATGGTGTTTTGATGTTGTATGCATCACTTCATGAACCAAAGCATATTTATGGAGTTGATTTGTTTCAGGAGGCTTTGGATCTTGCAAAAGAAAATCTTGAGGCCAACAACATCACTAACTATGATCTGATTCAGGGAGATGCTACAGAAGTCAAGCTTCCTGTTGTAGATGTGATTGTCTGTAATCCTCCGTATTTTAAAACGGTGGATGAACATCGTAAAAATGACAATCCATTTCGTGCTGCTGCACGTCATGAGGGGACATTGACTTTGGATAGATTGATGAGTGTATGTGAAAAGACGCTTTCTGATCATGGTCATCTGTTTCTGGTGCATCGACCACTGCGCATCACGGAAATCTTTACAGAGGCTTTAAAAACGTCTTTAAGACCACGTACAATGTGTCTGGTCTATGATGTCAATAAAGATGAAGCGGTTTCTGTACTGCTTGAATTTCACAAAAACTATAAAGGGGACCTTCATGTCCTTAAACCAATAACGATTGAACGTTAAGGAGAAGATGTATGGATGCTTATTCTTATCAGTGCGGTGTCATTGATGCCTTTAATGAAATCGTCAGTTCAGGAGTAAAAGAACTGGCTCTGTCCCATCCGACAACTGCAAAAGAAGCATTTGATTTATTGCCTTTTGTGATTGGGATCACTCAGAAATATGGAACATTCTATGAAGTGGAAAGTGATCTTCTGATTACAGACTTATTTCCAATTTCTGCCAACAAAGGCAAAACTGTGATTCTTTTCTGGAAAGATCCGGATGCGATAGAAAAATACAAAGAACTTAAAAAGTGGAAAGCATATTCTTTGAAGCATGGTACCTATGCAGAAACACGTTTTGATATTGCCAGAGAATTTGGTAAACTGCTTAGCTATTCTGATGCAGCAATCAAACGTCTGATTGCAGAAAATCCGGAGAAGGAAGCATGAACATTTTTACTCGACGTGAAGTGTTTGTGAGCACTTCCTTTGAAAAGGCGAGTCAGATGCGCTCAAAGATTCAGTCAGGTTCAGTTGAATGCATGATGTCCTGTAAAAATCTCAATCGTGCAGGACGTGGATCATATTATGGGAACCATCTTAAAAACATGATGGAATATCGTCTTTATGTCCATAAAAAGGATGTAGAATTGGCGATAACACTGATGAATAAATCAGGTTTTTAGGTTAAAAAACATTAAAAAACAGGGCTTTTTGAACATTTTTGACCCTTAAAATAAAAAGTTGAAAAAAGGCTTATAAAGTGCTTGACAAGTAGGGTACTTTATAGTAAATTACCTGTGTTGTATGCCCTCATGACGGGCTTGCAACCGCTCAAAACAGGAAAAAGAACCTGAAAAGGTCTCCTGCAAGGCGAGTCTCATGTTCTAATTACAAGGAGGTGCAAAGACATGTACGCAGTCATCGAAACAGGCGGAAAGCAGCTGATTGTTGAAGAAGGAAAGTCAATTTTCGTAGAAAAGTTGGACGTTCAGGCTGGTGAAACAGTAGTATTCGACACAGTAGTAGCTGTATCCGACAAAACAATGAAGGTTGGTACTCCATATGTTGAAGGAGCCAAAGTGACATGCACTGTTGAAAAGCAGGGCAAGGAAAGAAAGATCGTTATCTTCAAGTATAAAGCAAAGAACGGTTCTTCTCACCGCAAGCAGGGTCACAGACAGCCTTACACAAAGCTTGTTGTTACTAAGATCGAAGCTTAATTATGATTCAAGTTTCCATTGGAATGTGTGAGGAACATATCTTATCTTTACAGTGTAAAGGTCATGCAGGATATGCAGAGTCCGGTAAAGATCTGGTATGCGCTGGAGTAAGCTCCATTCTGTTTGGTGCACTTAATGCACTGGATGAAATGGAAAATGGTAATGTTGACTTAAGAGTGACAAATTCTAAAATCAGCATTCGAGTAAAAGAAGACAGTGAACACATTCAACTTCTGCTGAAGATGATATTGATTCAGTTGAAGACAGTACAAGAAAGTTATCAAGAGTATATCGAAATCAAGAAAATGGAGGTGCAACCATGAAGTTTGTATTAAATATTCAGTTCTTCGCTTCTAAGAAGGGTGTAGGTTCTACTAAGAACGGACGTGATTCTCACTCAAAGCGCCTGGGAGCTAAGAAGGCAGACGGACAGTTCGCAACTGCTGGCTCAATCCTTTACCGTCAGCGTGGTACTAAGATTCATCCTGGTACAAACGTAGGACGCGGTGGAGATGATACATTGTTTGCCATGGTCGACGGAATTGTCAAATTTGAACGTCTGGGAAGAGACAAGAAAAAAGTTTCTGTTTATCCAGCAGCGTAAGTTAAATCCCCAGAAACTGGGGATTTTATTTTCTAATGAAGGAGGAGTGAATCATGTTTATTGATCGCGTGAAAATTAAAATGAAAGCCGGAAAGGGCGGTAATGGTCTGGTCGCTTTCCGTCGTGAAAAATATGTTCCACTCGGCGGTCCATCAGGTGGTGATGGTGGCCGTGGTGGCGATATCATTTTCGAAGTTGACTCCAACAAATCCACTCTTCTGGATCTCAGATATTCCAAGATGATCCGTTCAGAAGACGGAGGAGTCGGAAAAACAAAGAAAATGCATGGTGCTGATGGCAAGGATGTCATCATTAAAGTGCCAGTTGGAACAGTTGTTTATGATGAAGCAACAGGTGCAATGATTGCGGATTTGACTAAAATCGGTCAGAAATCCATCATCTGTAAAGGTGGTAAAGGCGGTCGTGGTAACTGGCATTTTGCTTCAGGCAGAAACAGTGCTCCAGAATATTGTGAACAGGGTGAACCCGGAGATGAAAAGGAAGTTCGTGTTGAACTGAAACTGTTGGCAGATGCTGGTCTTGTCGGCTATCCATCTGTTGGTAAGTCAACACTGCTGTCTGTTGTATCCAAGGCAAAACCTGAAATCGCAGAGTATCACTTTACTACAATCACACCAAACTTAGGTGTAGTTCAGGTACCAGATGGTCGTTCATTTGTTATGGCTGACTTACCTGGTCTGATTGAGGGGGCTTCTCAGGGTCGCGGCTTGGGACATCAGTTCTTGCGCCATATTGAACGCTGCCGCGTTATCATCCATGTTGTAGACATGGGGGCACAGGATGGGCGTGATCCAGTAGAAGATTATCGTATTATCAATGAAGAACTTGTGCAGTATCAGATGCGTTTAGGTGAACGTCCTCAAGTCGTTGTTGCCAACAAGATGGATCTGGATGATGCACAGGAAAATCTCAGACGTTTCAAAGAAGCTTATCCTGAAGTGGAAGTCTTTGAAGCGTGTACAATCATTGCAGAAGGTATGGAACAGGTTCTGTATCGTGTCGCGGACTTGCTGGCAGTAACTCCAGAATTCCCAATCGTGAATGAAGAAGAAAAAGAAGAAGGTGTTCTGTACAAGTTTGAGGCTGAAAAGCCTGCATTTGATCTGTTCAATCTGGGCAATGGCAGATGGAAGCTGGAAGGTGAACGTCTGTTCAAACTGTTTGAAATGACAGACTTTGAAAACGAACATATGGTTTATCGTTTCTCAAACACTCTGCGTAAGATGGGTGTTGATGATGCCCTGCGCAATGCAGGATGTAAAGACGGAGATCTTATTCAGATCAAAGACTATGTGTTTGAATTCATGGAAGAAGAATAAAATTCAAGTTCAAGGCAAATCTTTTTGGGATTTGCCTTTTCTTGTGGTAAAATAGATGTGGTGATTAACGATGATAGCGTATATTAAAGGGAAAGTAGCTCATGTGCAGCTGGATCATGTGATTATAGAAGCGTATGGGATAGGATATCAGATTCATTTTTCCAGACCTGATAAAGTAAAGTTGAATGAAGAAGTGCAGATGTTTACTTATCAGCACATTCGTGAAGATGAGAATACATTGTATGGTTTTTTAAGTGCAGCTGAAAAAGATTTGTTTATTAAACTGATTTCAGTAAAAGGTTTAGGTCCTAAGACTGCGATGAATATGTTTTCTGCCATGAGCATGGAACGTATTTTAGATGCGATTGAAACAGGGGATGTTGCCCTGATCAAGAGTCTGCCTGGCATTGGTGCAAAGACTGCATCACAGATTGTGCTTGATCTTAAAGGCAAACTGGTACAGGTTTCTAGTGCGCCTAAGACGTCTGTTTCAGCTGAAGTGAAAGATGCACTGGATGCATTAAAAGCGCTGGGATACAAAGGAAATGAGCTGACAGGGGTAGAAAAACTGTTTGCGGCAAATCCTGGTAAAACAGTGGATGAATATGTAAAGATGGGATTGAAGCATATGCTTCAAAGTGGGAGATAAACATGGGAAGAATCATGTCGAATGAACTTTTTGAAAATGAAGAAGAATTAAGTTTAAGACCCCAGACTTTGAGTGAGTATGTTGGTCAGGATGATCTTAAAAACAATCTGAAAGTCTTTATCAAGGCTGCAAAAGGACGCAATGAAGCATTGGACCATGTGCTTCTGTATGGTCCTCCAGGCTTAGGGAAAACGACTTTAGCCTGCATTATTGCCAATGAAATGAATGGGAATATTCGTACGTTGAGTGGTCCTGCAATTGAGCGCAGCGGTGATCTTGCGGCAATTCTGACAACACTGGAAGCCGGGGATGTGCTGTTTATAGATGAAATTCATCGTGTACCTAAACAGGTAGAAGAAGTTCTGTATTCAGCGATGGAAGACTTTTATATTGACGTTGTCATCGGTAAGGAAAGCGGAGCTGCAGCACGTACAATTCGTCTGGACCTGCCTCCATTTACTCTTGTCGGTGCAACAACACGTGCAGGTGATCTGACTGCACCTTTGCGCGATCGTTTCGGAATTGTATCAAAACTGGAATACTACACTGAAAATCAGCTGATGGATATCGTTTCCCGATCATCCAAAGTATTCAATGTTGTTGCTGAAAAAGATGCAGTACGTGAAATTGCGATTCGTTCACGTGGAACACCTCGTATTGCCAATCGTCTGCTTCGTCGTGTGCGTGACTTTGCCCAGGTCTACAATGATGGACATTTGGATTTAAATGTTACAAAACATGCGCTGGATGCATTAAAGGTTGATGGATTAGGTCTTGATGAGGTTGATTTGCGTTATCTGCGCGGTATTATTGAACGCTTTAAAGGTGGTCCTGTTGGTCTTGAATCTTTGGCCAGTGCCATTTCAGAAGAAGCGACAACACTGGAAGATGTTTATGAGCCATATCTGATTCAGATTGGTTTTGTGAATCGTACACCTCGTGGTCGTGTTGCTACACCAAAGGCGTATGAACATTTAAAGATCAATTTTAATGGAACTTTGTTTGAAGGAGAACTTTAATGAAACGTTGTCAGTGGGTACCTGAACATGATGAAATCTATGTTCATTATCATGACACTGAATGGGGTGTACCTGTTTACGATGAACATAAAATGTGTGAGATGTTCTTTCTGGAAACCTTTCAGGCTGGACTTTCCTGGATTACGATTTTAAAGAAACGTGAAAATTTCAGAAAAGCTTTTGATGATTTTGACCCAGAAGTGATATCCAAATATGATGAAGTCAAGTTCGAAACATTAAGAAATGATGCAGGTATTATTCGCTGTCGACATAAAATCAGGGCTGCGATTAAAAATGCAGGCATACTTCTGAAGATACGTGAAGAATATGGTTCATTGGTTGAATATTTCTGGTCTTTTACAGATCATCAGATCATTGTGAATCAGGATGATGACATCAAGACGACCAGTGAACTTTCTGATCGTATTTCAAAAGATCTGAAGAAACGTGGAATGAGTTATGTTGGTTCTGTGACGATTTATTCTTTTCTTCAGGCAGTAGGGATTATCAATGATCATCACACAACATGTTTTCGATATCAGGAGCTGACTCATGGAAAAGTGGAATCTTTACGATAAGCACAGAAATCTATTGCCTGATGTGCACATCAGAGGTCAACAGATTCCTTATGGCATGTATCACTTAGTTGTGCATATCTGTGTGTTTAATGCAGAAGGAAAGATGTTGATATGTCAAAGAACCGATGATCGTGAAGTCTGGCCAATGTATTGGGATGTCAGTGCTGCAGGCAGTGCTTTGTTGAATGAAACAAGTGCACAGGCTGCACAGCGAGAAACGGTTGAAGAAACAGGCCTTCTTCATGATTTTAATCAGGAACAGATTTATTTTACAATTCATGGGAAAGACTGGTTTTCTGACTGGTATCTGATTGAAACAGATCAGAAGGAATTTCAGATTCAGAAGGAAGAAGTGCAGGATTATCGATGGGCTTCTTTATCTGAAATACAACATATGAAAAAAGAAGGTACCTTCATACCTTATCATGAAGGATTTCTTGAAATGATATTTTCAATGAAAAAGAAAAGAGGGGCAATTTCCTAGTGGACTTGTCCTTTCACTTTAATTGGTGGAAAGGGGGATGTTTGTGTTTGTTTTGAATGATTGCTGCGCACAGAAACAGGATGGATCTGTTTTGTTTGAGCACATCAGTTTTAAATTGAACAGAAATGATCGTCTTGCCCTGATTGGTGAAGAAGGGAATGGGAAAAGCACTTTGTTGAAAGTATGCTGTGGAATCGACACAGATCCGATTACAGTCAAATACACAAAGTGTTATCACGATGAGAAAATCGGTATTCTGCCGCAGCGCATGGATCAGAAATGGTCTAAAAGCACCATTCTGGAATATCTTTTAAAAGATGAGCCAGAAGATGAAATAGAAATTGAACGTTACAATGAATGTGTCAATTATGAACAGTTATGGGTATCGATGAAGGGACAAGTTTCTTTTCTTTATCGTGAACAGCACATAGAAACATTAAGTGGTGGAGAAAAGGTCAGAATTCAGTTATTGAAACTGATTGCGCAGAAATGTACAATGCTGGCACTGGATGAGCCAACGAATGATCTGGATATCAGTACACTCCAATGGCTGGAAGATATCATTCTTAGATTTGATGGACCTGTTTTGTTTGTCTCTCATGATGAAATGCTGCTGAGAAGATGTGCCAATCGTGTATTGCATCTTGAACTGAGAAACAAGAAGTCCAAGGCTGTATCAACACTGTATGAAGGTCCGTATGATCAATATGTAAAGGAACGTCTGGATGGTCTTCGACGTGCTGAACATCAGGCTGCATCAGAAAAAAGGGCATATCGTAAAAAGATGGACCGCTTAAATGATCTCTACAACGCAGTGCATCATGCACAGAACAGTGTCTCTCGCCAAGATCCTTTTACTGCTGCAAGTATCAAGCGGAAAATGCACTCAGTCAATGCGATGAAAGATCGCATTGAAAATGAAGGATACAGTAAAACAGATACTGTAGAAGAGGCAATTGAACTGATTTTTGAAGATTCCTGGCTGCCTGCATCTAAAGTGATTCTTGAACTGAACAATCAGACACTTCGCATCCATGACCGTGTTCTGATTGAGAAGTATGATTTTTCTCTTTATGGACAAGACCATATCGTTCTGATGGGGGACAATGGTTCAGGAAAAAGCTGTCTTTTGAAAGAATTCAGAAATCAGCTGGAAAAAAGAGAAGATATCATTGTTGGTTATATGCCGCAGAATTATGAAGATTTGATGGACATGAATCAGACACCGATTGAATTTCTGAATCTTTCCAGTGATGTATTAGATACACAGATTTCAAGAGACTTATTGGGTTCTTTGAACTTTAAGGCAGAAGAAATGTCTCATTCATCAAAAAAGCTTTCTGATGGGCAGAAAGCGAAAATCTATTTTGCGAAATTTGTAAAGAGGAAATGCAATGTTCTGCTTCTGGATGAGCCGACACGCAATCTATCTCCAATGTCTCAGCCTGTGATTCATGAGCTGATTAACAGCTTTGAGGGATGTGTGTTCTGTATCTCTCATGACAGATGGCTGATTGAACAGTGTTTTGATACACAATTGATTTTGAAAGATAAACAACTCAACAAGATAATCATCTGATTGTCTTGTTTTAAATTTGTTCAATGGTCTTTTCCAGTTCTCTTAAATCAGAAATGATGCCATCCAGCTTCAACTCAGTCTTTTGATGTTTAGGATTGTACCAGATGCATTTTAAGTTTGAAGAAAGTGCACCTTGCATGTCTGAACTTAATGAATCACCAATCACAATCAGGATCTCATCTGGGTCAGGATTCAATTTCTGTTTAACAATATCAAAATATTTTGGATCTGGTTTCGATACACCCATTTCTTCAGAGATGAAAAGTTCTTTGATGAATGGTTGAATTGATGAATATGAGATTCTGTTTTTCTGTATATAGGTAATTCCGTTGGTTACAATATGACAGTCATGTTTCTGTGACAGGTTTTCTAATGTTTCATAGGCATAATCCATTAACTGAGTTCCTTTTGCAAGGTAGTCCATAAACACTTGTGCAAGTGTTTCGGGTTCGAAATTCAACTTCATTTCATCAATAAATTCTTCAAATCGCTGTATTTTCAGACGGCTTTGTGTGATTGTGCCTTCTTCGATGCGTTTCCATAAGGCGCTGTTGATGCGATGATAAATGTTGATTGCGTTTTCTTTGTCTGTGATATCACAATAATCCATCAGCTGATTCAAAGCGCAGGTTTCAGCAGCGTGAAAATCTAGCAAAGTTCCATCAACGTCAAATAACAGAGTTTTCTTCATAGGGATTCTCCAATTCTCTGAGTGAATTATACCACAATCTACTTAAAATGGTGTATACTGTATGAGGTGATGGAATGCTCACTTTGAAACAATGCGGATGCACAACCAGACAGATTGAAATGATGCAAAGATTGAACTGTGAAACACCTGAGGAAGTTCTGTCTTTGTATCCTTTTCGTTATGAATCTCTTGAAGTGATTCCTTATTCACAGTGGAAACTGCATGATAAGGTCTGCTTTGAGGGGGTACTTGTCAATCTGGCTCGTCCTGTACGTTTAAAAGGCGGCAGAACCATGACTAGATTTCTTGTTGAAACAGAAGATGATGTCTTTGAGATTACCATCTTCAATCGACCATGGATTTCTAACATCAAAGTTGGTCAGCGTATGACTGTCATTGGTCGCTATGATGGTGCAAACAAGATTACTGCAATTCAATACAATACTAAACCATTGGCTGAACAGTTAGGGATTACACCAGTTTATCCAATGAAGGAAGGGATGCGTCAAAGCAGCATTCACAATGTCATGAAGAAAGTGTTCGTGGCAGCGCTCAATGAAATCAATGAAGAAATTCCATCTGATTTAAGAGAACGTTATCGTCTGATGGATCAGAAGACAGCTTTAAGATGCATTCATTTTCCTCGCAGCATGCAGGAAGCTGCACTGGCTGTACGTACATTGAAGTATGAAGAATTCCTGCATTTTCATCTGGCATTATTAATGAATGCTGATCAGGGGATTGTAAATTCAGGTGCTGGAAAACAGTTTGATGAACAGCGTATTGAAAGATGCATGAATTCACTGCCTTTTCAGTGCACACCCGATCAGATCACAACCATTCATGATATTCTTTCAGATTTGAAGAAAGACAGAAATATGGTTCGTTTAGTGCAGGGGGATGTAGGCTGCGGTAAGACGGTTGTTGCTGCCATGAGCATGCTGGCGAGCGTTGATGCGAAAAAACAGGCTGCATTGATGGCACCAACTGAAATTCTGGCAAAACAGCACTGTGAATCTTTAAAAAGCATCTTAAAAGATGAACATGTTGTCATTGAATGTCTTGTCTCAGCCATGCCTGAAAAACAGAAAAAAAACATTCTGGAACGTCTTAAATCAGGTGAGATTGATATGATTGTCGGTACTCATGCACTGATTCAAAGTACAGTTGAATTCAAAGATTTAGGTCTTGTTATTGCGGATGAACAGCATCGTTTTGGTGTGAACCAGAGAAAAGCTCTGAAAGAAAAAGGAAGTAAAGTTGATTTCCTTCTGATGAGTGCTACACCAATTCCTAGAACTTTAGCTAATACACTGTATGGTGATATGGCGGTATCGACCATTCATACTTTACCAGCTGGAAGAAAACCAGTAAAAACTCAGCTGATTCAAAAAAACTCCATTGCGCCGATTTTGCCGGATTTGATGGAAGCTTTATCGGATGGTGCTCAGATTTATGTCATTTGTGCTGCCATTGAAGAGAATGAAGCTTATGATGCGAAGAATGTTCTGGATATTGCTGATGCACTTTCAAAAGCATTCTTTGGGTATGCACGTGTCGGTGTACTGCATGGACGCATGTCATCAGAAGAAAAAGAAGGGGTCATGCATCAGTTTCAAAACAATGACATTCAGATTCTGGTCAGTACGACTGTTGTTGAAGTTGGAGTCAATGTGGTCAATGCAACACAGATGGTCATTTATGACGCTCATCGCTTTGGTCTGTCTCAGCTGCATCAGTTAAGAGGGCGTGTACAGCGAGGAAGTGTGCAGGGGAAATGTACACTTTTGACAGATACAAAAGATCCGGATTCATTGAAACGTCTTAAAGTATTAGTTGAATGTTCTGATGGATTTGAGATTTCACGTCAGGATTTGATGCTTAGAGGACCTGGTGATTTATTAGGAACTCGTCAGAGTGGTCTTCCTGTGCTTCATTTAGGGAATTTATTTGAAGATGAGAAAATCATTGTCTGTGCAAAAGAAGATGCACAGAGAATGCTGAAACAACAAGAAAACGAAGAATACCGTTCACTGATTGATAAAATACAGAAAACTTATCATCGTGAACTTAGTTAGGAGGTACGTTTATGGAAATACAACAGTGGTTGCAGAATAGAGGAATCGTCTGCAGCAACATGGAACTGATTAATCAGGCTTTTGTGCATTCCAGCTATGTGAATGAGCACCGTTGGGAAAAACACGACAATGAACGCCTTGAATTTATGGGGGATGCTGTGCTTCAGGTATGGGTATCAGAACGTATGATGCGTCTGGACCAGCCATTGTCAGAAGGAAAAATGACAACATTGCGTGCTCAGCTTGTCTGTGAACAGTCGCTGGCGGAATACACAAGAAAACTGAATCTGGCTCAGTTTTTAAAACTGGGTATGGGAGAAGAGAAAACTGGTGGAAGAGACCGTGACTCCATTTTAGCGGATATGTTTGAAGCACTGCTGGGAGCATTGTATCTTGAAGCAGGTATGGATCCGATCAACAACATTCTCACTGAGGTCATTATGCCTCATTTACAACATCCACTGGATGAAATTATTACAGACTACAAGACAAAACTGCAGGAATATGTACAGGCTGATTTAAGAAAGTCCGTAACATATCATGTGGTTTCAGTGACAGGTCCATCCAACTATCCTGAATTTGTGATTCAGGTCATGCTGGATGACATTGTCTTAGGTACAGGAAAGGGTCATTCTAAGAAGAAAGCATAGCAGAAAGCTGCTCAGGATGCTTTTTCAAAAATGGTTAAATAACACGCTTTGAAAGGAGAGTGAAAAGATGCCAGTACTTGATGTAGTGGAACTTTTATCGAAAACTCAGTGCAGTTCTGATTTTCTGAACCTGTTTGATCAGGCAGAAATTACGGATCTGACTTATTACTCATCTTCAAAGACGCTGCATATGACTTTACTGACAAAGGAAACACTTGTTCTTGAGGCTGCCTTGCAGACAAAAGAACGACTGAAAGCTCTTTTGCCATGTGAATTTGCATTGGATTTAAGATGCAGAAAGAATACATTAGGAACAGTTGAAATCAACAAGTATTTTAACTATTTCCAGAAAGAAGTTCTTCATCGTGATATGAATGAGCTCTTTTTGACTGTTAAGCACAGTCATATTGAATGTCTGTGTCCGAATGATGAAGTGAAAGATGAAGCACAAAGCTTTCATGGTCAGTTGACTGAATTTTTAAGATCTTATGGAATTGATTTTGAAATTCAGTTTGTGACACGACAGGTAGAACTTGTGAATAAAACCATGGCATTGCCTCAGGTGGAAGCACCTGTACAGGTTGTGGTTAAAGAAAATACAGATTTTAAACGACCTAAAAAATTAAAATATGAAGACTATGAAAAAGTTACAATTTCACAGCTGAAAGATGAAATTGATCAGATTCAGTTTACAGGTACAGTTTTTGACATCAATACAATTACGACTAAAAAGGGTACTTTGATTCAGACTTTAATGGTTTTTGATGATACAGATGCATTATCTGTAAAACGATTTGAAGGTCGATATACCTCTAAAGAAGACATTGAATCGATCAAAAAAGGTGACACCTGCAATTTTTACGGACGTATGGCCTATGATACGTTTGCCAAGGAAGTCACTTTTACTGCTGAGCAGGTCATCAAGACAGAAGGAAAGAAGAAAAAGCAGGATACAGCTGAACATAAGCGTGTAGAACTGCATTTGCATTCCAATATGTCAGAAATGGATGGTGTCTGTGAAGTTAAAGATCTGATTTCTCAGGCATTTGATTATGGACATAAAGCAGTAGCGATTACTGACCATATGGTTGTACAGGCTTTCCCTCAGGCACAAAGTGCATGTGGAGCATGTCGCAAGAAAGATCCTGAACGTGATTTTAAGGTACTCTATGGTGTTGAAATGAACATGGTTGATGATCATTTGACCATTTTAAGAAACTCTGTGGATACAAAGCTGGATGAAGCAGTTTACTGTATTTATGACTTGGAAACAACAGGACTTTCCAACAACAATGATCATACGATTGAATTTGGTGGTGTTAAGCTGAAGAATGGTGAAATCATTGAGACCATGCAGACCTTCATTAAGCCACCAGTACCAATCAATGCCTTTATTGCGGAAAAGACCAACATTACCAATGCAGTTGTAGCCAATGCGCCAGAAATCTCTGAAGTTATTGATCAGATTCTGGATTTCATTGGAGACAGTGTGCTGGTTGCCCATAACGCAACCTTTGACTATGGCTTTATCAATGCTGAATTGAAACGCTTAGGCAGAGAACCACTCAAAAATCCAGTGATTGATACACTGGACTTGGCTCGTGCTATCCACAAAGACAGAAGAACGTATCGACTGGGGAATATTGCACGTCATTATCGTGTTGCCTATGATGAAGATGTAGCACATCGTGCAGATTATGATGCCAAGGTGCTTTCTGAAGTGTTCATGTTGATGATACAAGATTGTAAAAAGCGTGGCGCATTGACAATTTCTGATCTGGATCTGCTTCAGTCAGATGATGCCTATATCAAGGTCATGAAACGCCATATTACGATTCTTGCCAAAAACAAGCCAGGTCTTAAACGTCTGTTTCAGCTGATTACGACATCGCATACAAAAACACTGGCTCTGTTTGGTAAAGCCAACTCCAAATCCAATGGAGAAGAATTCATGGCTGAACCACGTATTTTGCGTACAGAACTGATGAAAGATAGAGAAAATCTGTTGTTTGGAACGGCATGTTATAACGGAGAAATCTTTGAAATTGCTGCAAACCGTTCTCAGGAAGAACTGGAAGAAGCACTTTCATTCTATGATTATGTTGAAATTCAGCCTCTGGAAAACTATCGACCACAGGTTGAAAATCATGTTGTACCATCATTTGATCGTCTGAAAGACATTTTAAGCAACATCGTTAAAACCGCAGAAAAACTCGGTCTGATCGTTGTTGCGACAGGGGATGTTCATTACAACACACCTGATCAGAAACTGCTCAGAGACATTTATATTGCGACTCAGGGCATTGGTGGAGTACGTCATCCGCTGCACATTTATGATGCTGAACGCAGAAAGAAAACCATTCATCCAGACCAGCACTTCCGTACAACCGATGAAATGCTGGAATGCTTTGCGTGGATGGGAAAAGAAAAAGCCCATGAACTGGTTGTTGAAAACACAAACAAGATTGCAGATCTCTGTGAATTCATTAAACCAGTCCATGATAAACTCTATACACCAGTCATTGATGGTGCTGACCAGAAACTGACAGATATC